>NZ_JAVDUC010000007.1:0-200401 GCF_031456125.1 Sphingomonas sp. BE138 | reverse complement strand
CTGGTCGGCAGCATCGCCGCCGCCGCCGAGCAGCAGGCGACCGGCCTGCAGCAGGTCAACACCGCGGTGTCGGAGATGGACGGCGTGACGCAGCAGAATGCCGCGATGGTCGAGGAAGCGACCGCCGCCGCACGCAGCCTGGCCGACGAAGCCGGAACGCTGTCCGGGGAAGTGGCGCGGTTCACCCTCAAGGGTACCGCCGAACGTGCGTCGCATGCGTCGCCAGTACGTGCGCTTCAGGCCCGTGCCGCCGACGTTGGCCGCCGCATCGCCCAGGATGCGACACGCCGCCCTGTCGCCTCGATCCAGCGTCCAAGTCATGGCAACCTTGCGGTGGCAACGGACGACTGGTCGGCCTTTTAACGTCCCCGGTCGGGTTTACGGCCCGGCCGTCTTACTTCGAGGACTTCCAAGAAGTCGCCGATCGCTCGAGATGAAATTCGTTTCGAGCGGTCGGCGCCGCAACGAGCGGCAGCCATCCGCCGCAGGCTGCTCAGGGCGGCCCGGACGCTCGTCGACACATCGCATGGGGAGCGCAGCGTGCGAGGGGACCCGCTCCACCTCCGATGACGCGGACGGCACCTGGTCCAGATCGCTTCTGAAACTCTGCGTGAAACCGCGCTTGGCGGGCTCTTTAAGGACGCTGAAAGAACGCGTCGGTGGCGGAGACGGAGGGATTCGAACCCTCGGTACGGTTTCCCGTACGACGCTTTAGCAAAGCGTTGGTTTCAGCCACTCACCCACGTCTCCGGGCCGGCGTAGGGCGCGGCTATAGCGGGGGTGCGAGCGGCGATCAACCGGTTGCGCGCGTTTTCCGCACGTCCCGCCCACGAGTCCCCTCGTCGCGCCGTTCATTGCCGCGACAGTACCGCGCGGCCTATAACGTCGCGATGATCGAGGGGGCGGACATGATGCGAACGATGGGGCGCGGCATCTGGGCGGCGGTGCTGGCGGCGATGATGCTCGGCACGCCCGCCGGCGCCATGGCGCAAGTGCGCACGATCGACCCGAACGCGGCGATCGACGGGGACGTCACCGGCGCTCCCCCGCCGGTGCGCACGCCGACCGCACCGGTGGCGCCGCAGCGCTCGGACCCCTCGCCCGAGAACGAGCCGACCTCGGCGCCGCTGCCGCAGACCCCGCCGCCCCCGACCGGCTCCGAAACGCGCGCGGATGCGACGACCACCGCCGCCTCGACCTACAAGCGCGACGACCTGATCGCGGCGGGCGAGGGCGTGTTCGGCAAGGGCGCGGAGGGCTTCGCGCAGATCATCGAGAAGATCCTGAAGGACCAGGGCGAGCCCAATGCCTATATCGCGGGGCGCGAGGCGTCGGGCGCGTTCATTCTCGGGGTGCGCTACGGCTCGGGCATCATGACGCACAAGGTCGAGGGGCAGCGTCCCGTCTATTGGACCGGCCCTTCGGTCGGCTTCGATGTCGGGGGAGATGCCAACAAGGTCTTCGTGCTGGTCTACAATCTCTACGACTCGCACGACCTGTTCGCCCGCTTCCCCGGCGCGGAGGGGCGGTTGTACTTCGTCGGCGGGTTTGCGGCGACCTACCTGCGCAAGGGCAATGTCGTATTGATCCCGGTGCGGCTCGGTGTCGGGTGGCGCGCAGGCGTCAACGTCGGCTATATGAAGTTCACCGAAACGTCGAAGTGGCTGCCGTTCTGACGGCCTGCTGACGGGCGGCTCAGCCGCCCGGAAAGCCGGTCGCGTCGAAGCGGATCGGCGCCCCCTGCGGCGCGTCCCCCAGCGTGTCCTCCCACATCGCCACCTGACCGCGCACGATCGTGCCGATCGGCTTGCCGGTCAGTTCCATACCGGTGAACGGCGACCAGCCCGCGCGCGAGCGCAGCCAGCGCTCCTCGATCGTCCAGCGCTTCTTCAGGTCGACAATCGTGAAGTCGGCGTCGTAACCGGCCGCGATCCGCCCCTTGGCCGTAAGTCCGAAAATCCGCTGCGCGCCCGCGCTCGTCAGTTCGATGACGCGCTGGAGCGACAGCCGGCCGTGTGCGGCGTGATCGAGCAGCAGCGGGAGCAGCGTCTGCACGCCCGGCATGCCGCTCGGGCTGGCCGGATAGGGTTTCGCCTTTTCCTCCAGCGTGTGCGGCGCATGGTCGGATCCGATCACGTCGGGCACGCCCTGGTTCAGCCAGTACCACAGCCCGTCGCGGTGCGCGCCCGAGCGGATCGGCGGGTTCATCTGCGCCAGCGTGCCGATCCGCGGATAGGCCTCCTCACCCGCCAGCGTCAGGTGCTGCGGCGTGACCTCGCACGTCGCGATGTCCTTGTTCTGCCCCAACAGCTCCAGCTCGGCGGGGGTGGTGACGTGCAGGACGTGGATCCGTCGACGTGCCGCGCGCGCGAGCCGCAGGATGCGCGTCGTCGCCAGCAGGGCACTCTCGTCGTCGCGCCACACCGGATGCGACGACGGATCGCCCTCGACGCGCTCGCCCGCACGGGCGTTCATGCGATCCTCGTCCTCGGCATGGATCGCGACGCGGCGGTGCCCGCTCGCCAGCACCTCGGCCAGCCGTGCATCCTGGCTGACCAGCAGGTCGCCCGTCGACGCACCCATGAAGATCTTGACCCCTGCCGTGCCGGGCAGCCGCTCCAGTTCCGCCAGGTCGCGCGCATTGTGGTTGGTCGCGCCGACATAGAAGGCATGGTCGCACCACATCCGCCCCGCGGCGCGGGTCAGCTTGTCCTCGATCGCTTCCGCGGAATCGGTGTTCGGCTTGGTATTCGGCATCTCGAACACCGCCACCACGCCGCCCATCACCGCCGCTTCACTGCCCGTCGCCAGGTCTTCCTTGTGGACCAGCCCCGGCTCGCGGAAGTGCACCTGCGTGTCGATGACGCCGGGCAGCACGTCCAGCCCGGTGCAGTCGATCGTCCGTCCCGCATCGCCACGCGCACCGATCTCGACGATCCGGCCGTCGCGCACGCCGACATCGGCCGCGACCGGGCCGCCGGGGGTGTGCACGGTGCCGCCGGTGAGCAGGAGATCGTAGGTCGGCATCGTCAGCCCTTTCTGGCTCTTTCGCGGGGTCGCCGCCCTTCCTACCTTGGCGGCATGGACGATACCACCCCGGCGACGATGCTGGCCGATCGCGCGCTGCTGCGCCTGTCCGGCGACGATGTGCGCGGCTTCCTGCAAGGGCTGCTGACCAACGACGTCGGCGGCGCGCTGCCGGTCTGGGCGGGCCTGCTGACGCCGCAGGGCAAGGCGTTGTTCGACATGATCGTGTGGGCCGATGGCGACGACGTGCTGCTCGACGTCGAGCGCGACCACGCCGAAGCGATCGCGCGACGCCTCGCGATGTACCGGCTGCGGCGCGCGATCACGATCGCGCCCGACGCGGCGCTGGCGGTGCATTGGTCGCGCGACGCGGCCGACGGCCCGCACGATCCGCGGCTGGCGGCGCTCGGGGCGCGCTGGCTGGGGCCGCCTGCGCGCGCGGCCGCGGGCTGGCATGCGCATCGCCTGTCGCTGGGGGTGGCGGAGGGCGTCGCCGATCTCGGTTCGGGCGAGACCTTGTGGCTGGAGGCGAACCCGCGCGAACTGAACGGCGTCAGCTTTACCAAGGGCTGCTACGTCGGTCAGGAGAATACCGCGCGGATGCATCACCGCGACAAGGTCCGCCGCCGGCTGGTGGTCGCGCCGCTGGATGAGGGTGACGCGCGACGCCGCAGCCTCTACCCCGAGCACGGTGTCATGGTCACGCTGCGCCGCGTCGATGCCTTGGGCGATGCATTGATCCCGGCCTGGCTGGGAGCGGAATTAAGCGACTCTACCACCACATAAGGCTGAGTGCTGCGACCCGCATGCGGATCGCGGCTCTTCGCCAAGCGCCCGCCCGGACGGCCAGCCGATCGACAGCGTAGCGCGACGCTTGGACCCATGGGCCGGATGCGGCCGCGGCAGGCCGATCGCCACGCCATCGAACGCATTCGGCGCAAAGATGGACGGGAGGTTCAGCGCGCCGGCAAGTGCCGCTTTCCCCTCACATGCCGGCCGGCATCACGTGGCTTCAACAAAAAAGGAGGCCGGCTTTCGCCGACCTCCCTCTTTCGTCACCGAAGTGATCGACCTTACTGGCCCGAACCCGGACCGTAGGTGATCTCCACGCGGCGGTTCTGCACTTCGCGGACGCCGTCGGCGGTCTCGACGCGCAGCTTGGTCTCGCCGAACGCTTCGGTCGTCATCACGCCGTCGGGGATACCCTTCGACGCGAGGTACGCCTTCACCGAGTCCGCGCGACGCTGCGACAGGCCGACGTTGTACTTCGCCGAACCCGAGGTGTCGGTGTAACCAGCCAGCATGACCTGCGCGTTGTTGCAGCTCTGATACTGGGTGACCGCGTTGTCGAGGATCGACGCCGCTTCCGGGGTGACGTCCGACTTGTTCCACTCGAAGAACACGATGAACGGACCAGGCGAGCACACCACTTCCGGCGGCGGAGGCGGCGGCGGGGGCGGCGGGGGCGGCGGCGGGGGCGGCGGGGGCGGCGGCGGAGCCGCTTCTTCCGGCGCACCGAAGTTGTACGTCACGCCACCCAGCAGGCTGTGCGAACGGAAGCGACCGTCATACTCGCTGCCACGCGCGTCGAACAGGTTGACGTTGTCGGCGTTGAAGAAGCGATACTTCAACGACACGTCGATGTTCTCGGTCAGCGGCGCACGGATACCCGCCAGCGCCTGCCAGGCGAAGACCGTGTCCGAATCGTCGAGGAAACGATAGGCGTTCGGCGCCGACATGCGGGCCTGGACGCGGGCGACACCCGCACCGCCGCCGACGAAGCCCTGCAGGCCGTCGTCTTCACCGAAGTCGAGCAAACCGTTGACCATGAAGCTCAGCGCCGTGGTACGGCCGCCGACGCCATCATAGGTGCCCGGGTTCGCCTGCGTCGTGCCGCTCAGCGGAACGGCGGCGGTGGTGCGGAGGCTGTCGATCGTCGCACGGCGGTAGCCGGCCTCGGTCTCCAGGCGGAACGCACCGAAGTCATAGCCGACTACGCCGTCGACATCCCAACCGTAGTCGTGGTCGACGGTCGCGGTGCCGTTGCGGCTCGCCGCGGTGCCGGTCACGCTCCAGTCGATGTCCTCGACGATCATCGCACCGCCTTCAACGCCGACATACCACGCCTTGTCGCGCGCAAGCGCTGGCGTGGCGAGGGCGGTGGAAGCGAGTGCCGTGAACATGGCTACCTTACGCATCAAAATCCCCTTTCCATGGTGTCACTACGGACGGCCAAACTCACTATCGAAAGGATGGTTTCCGGACAAGCTGACAAATACCGGGTGCTGTGGCGTTATTGCCACACCTTTTTCATGCCGGGAGCGGCAATCATGTGCCGATAAGTCCATGCTTTCGCATCGCAATCAAGATCATTTCGACGCAGGCACGACTTTCGACATCAATCGTCGCGCCGCCGCTCGGCACGGCGATTGCGGAACCCCGCGCGCCGACTACCTGCTGCCCGTCGACAAGGACGCGCGCCGCGCGCACGTCGCCGCGTCGCCAGCCGGCGCCGTCGTGAACCGCCTCCTGCCCGCTCGCCGGGTGCCATGCGCGCAAGCCGGCACGCGGTGCCACGAACCGCCAGCCGCTCGCGGTCCAGCCTGCAATCGCGCCGGCATGGCCCGTCCAGTCGCCGGTCGGCGCCGCGCCGACGATCCAGCATTGCCCCGGTTGCGGCGCGCCGGGCGGGGCGTCGCGCCCCACCTCCTCCACCACCGCCTGCACCGCGATGTCGAGCAGCGCGAGCGCCTCGTTGTGCCACAGTTCCTTCTGCGCCTGCCCGGGCGCCAGCAACGGCAATCCCAACCGTGCGCTATCCTCCTCGGTCATCGTCCGTCTCCCTCGATCACACCCTCGACCGCGCCCGACGCCGCCAGCGTTCCCAGCTGCCGCACCGCGACCCGTGTCGCGCCGTCGCGCAGCATCGCCGACGGCAGCACCAGCTGCGGCGCGTCGCTGGTCACCACGCGCGGCGGATCGCCGCCCTCGAGCGTCACGGCATACAGCTCGCGCTCCTCGCCCAGCGGCGCATCCATGCCGTCGACCCAGCGCCACCCCAGCCGGCTGCACCGCACCCAGCGCAGCGCAGCTCCACCGTCCGCCGTCCGCGCCGCGCGCAGCCGCACCGGCGCCGGCGGCGCGACCGAGGCGCCGGTGACGACCGCCGACGCAGCCACCGGCTCGGCATCGCCGATCCCGCTCGCCAGCAACCGGATCGTGTCCCCGGCCCGCGCGCGCGGCACCGCGATCGCCGCCACGCCTTCCGCCTCGACCAGCGCGAACGCCGCCCCCGCCGGATGCGCACCGGCCGCGGTCCCGCGTCGCCCGCGCAACAGCGTCGACACGCGCCAGCGCCGTGGCGCCACCTCCACCGCATCGCGGAACTGGATCAGCTCCGTGCCGAGCAACGCCAGGTTCGCGCCGCGGTCCAGCGCGGCATCGTCGACCGACACCAGCACCATGTCCGCATGCGCCAGTACCAGCTCGATCGCGGACGCCCGGTCGACCAGCCACGCGCCGCGCGCCGCGACCGGCATGGCCGTCACGCCGATGATCGCCGGCGCCGCGGTCGTCCCTGCCGCCTCCCAGGTCGCGCCGCCGTCCAGGCTCATCATCAGCGCGGCCGCGCGCCAGCCCGGCGCGTCACCGCTCGCCAGCACCGCGATCCGCATCGTGTCCGCGCGCGTGTCGTCCAGCGGCGGCAGCTCGGCGGCGACCAGCCGCGTCGCCGCCACCGCGCGATCGGGGGCCGGCAGCACCTGCCCGGCGTCGGCCGGCAGCGCGATCGTCGCGGCGGCGGGCGGGGTCAGGTCGAGCACCACGCCGCGCCCGGTCTGCTCCGCACGCGTCACCCGCCAGGCCGCGTCGCCTTCGCCCAACCGCACCGCATCGCCCGGCGCGATCGCCGCCGCGCTGGCGTCCAATGTCACCCGCCGCGTCACCCGCCCGCGTTCCGCCTGCTTCAGCAACGCCTGCGCCAGCCCGCGCGCCGCCGCCGCCTCCAGCGCCACCGCCATGTCATGCGCGGTCTCGCGCCAGCCGCCGCCGCCCGGTCGCGTGGCCTGCTGCACCCCGACCTGATAATCGCGCGCCGGGTCGTAGCATGACAATGTCACCCGCCGCGGCACCGTCTCGATCGACTGCCGCCGCTCGCTGACCGCCGCATCCGCGTCGACCGCCACCACCACTCGCGGCGCCTCCGCCAGGTGCAGCGCACCGCGCTCCGGCACCCACCACGCCCCCGCGATCGTCGCCAGCGTCTCCAGCGCCGCGGCTGCACTCTCGCCACCCGCCGCATAGCCCGGCAGCACCGCCGCCGGCCCCGTGCCGACCACTGCGCCGCCGCCCAGCGCCGCCGCGACCGTGCCGATCGTCGGCGGCACGGCATCGCCGATCACCTCGAAGCTGAGCGACGGGATGCGGTTCCCGAACTCGCCCAGCGGCAAATTCTCGAACACCGCATAGGCAAGGCCCCGATAGGCGGGCGCTTGCGGCTCCAATGCGGCGATCAGCGGGTCGGCCTCCTGTTCCTCGCTGCCGGCGTGGAGCCGGAACCCGGTCGGCACCTTCCAGTCGCCCGCCGCCCCGCGCAGCAGCTTGCCCTCGGCCCAGATCCGCCCCACCCCGGCGATCGGCCGCGCCGACAGCGCCACCGCGAAGGACGCGGCATAGCTGTAGCCGGTCGTGCCCGGCCGCCCCTTGCCCCCGCGGGTCGTGCTGCGCGTCTCGATCAGCTCGGTCGCCCAGATCACGCAGCCGGCGACCCGCATCGTCCCGAACACCTTCGGGATCACCGTGCCATAGGACGAGGTCTGTACCTTCAGGTCGGATAGCCGCGGTCCCTGCCGCGTCTTCGGCGCCAGGACACTGCGATCGACCGCCTGCCCCAGCACGCCGCCGAGCGCCGCGCCCACCGGCCCGCCGATCGCGCCGCCGACCGTCGTCAGCACCAATGTCGCCATGTCAGTCCCCCTCCGCTATCCGCAGCCCCCTTGGCCGCCCCGTCCAGCGCCACGCCCCATCGACCGGCCACGGCACCGCTCCCGGCCGCGCGACCACCCGCCGCGCCTGCGCATCGGCGTGGACGATCCCGTCGTGTCCGCGCACCACCAGATGCAGCTGCGCCGCCGAAATGCGGCACAACAGCACGTCTCCGGCCATGCTCCCGTCGCAGGGTCGCACCCCGCCCTGAACCGCGCACGGCACCGCGCCCGGCGGCACGCACCCGCTGGCGAGCGCATAGGCACGCGGCAACATCACCTCCGCCCCCGCCCGCTCCAGCGCGACCGCCACGACGCCGACGCAATCCAGCCCCAGCGCCGGATCGCGCCCCTGCGGGCGGAACCGCACTCCCACCAGTTCCAGTGCGGCGGCGAGCACCCGCTCGCCAGCCGTCACGCCCCCGGATACCGCGTCAGCAGGTCGATGCCGGGCAGGTGCGGTTCGCCGCGAAAGTTCGCGACATTGCCGAACCGCCCCGCGCACGTCGCCAGCCGCCGGTCGCACCCCTCGACCACCGCCACCAGCGTCCCCGCCGCCACCGCGAACGCCGGTGGCGCGCGCAGCGTCAGCACCGCACCGTCCGAGCGCTCCACCGCGCTCGCCAGCCCGGCGTTCGCGCCGCCGAACCACCGCAGCACGCCCTCGCCATACGCATCCGCCACCGGCTCGGTACGGTCGAGCGTCACCCGCTCACCCTCCCACGCGACGACCCGCGCGAAGCGTCGCCGCCCCGCCATCGCCACCCGGCAGCGTGCATCGCCCAGCGTGGCGCGGCACGCCGCCGAGGTCGCCTCGCTCACCGGCCGCTCCAGCATCGCCTGCACCCCGCGCAATTCGGCGGTGAAGCCGTCCGCACCCAGCTCGACCGCGCCGATCCGCCCCTCGCCCAGCGGCACCACGCCGCGCGCCGGATCGCTCCAGTCGACCGCCAGCATCGCGACGCGCGCCCCGTCCCAGCGCCCGGCGATCAGGTCGGCGCGCCGGAACGCGCCCTCCCCCAGCGCGCCGGTCACCTCCATCGTGTCGGCGTCCAGCCCCTCGGCGCGCACCACGGCGGAGGGCGTCACCCCCGGCGCGGCGCGATAGCTGACGCCGTCCACCGCCAGGTCGCGGTCGTGATCGGTCAGCGCCACCATCACCCCGTCGCGCCGCTCGACCCGCCAGCACAACGCCTGCGTCAACAGCCGGTCGCTCATGCCTCGCGCACCTCGATCAGCGGGACCGACGGCGCCGCGCCCGCCAGATGCGTCGCGCGCGTCACGCTCAGCTGGTCCTCGGCGAAGCGCACCGGCACGTCGAAGTCGAACGACGCCGTCACCGCCGTGCCCTTCGCCGGTGCCGCGTCCAGCGTCACCACCCCGCCGGGCGCCAGCGTGAACGCACCCGTCGCCGTGCCGCCGACGGCCACGCGCACGCTTCCAGACACCGGCCGCGTGATCCGCCGCACCGCCTGCCCGTAGCGCCGCACCAGCGCGAAGGTCCGCGTGGCACCGTCGCCGGTCCCGATCGCCTCGCCGACGCCACGCCAGTCGAACGGATCGCGCAACCGGAACCCGCGCGCCGCCCCCATCCGCGCGCGGAAAAAGGCGAGCAGCGTCGCGACATCCGCCTCGCTGCGCACCCCCGGCCCCACGTCGTAGCGGGTGCGCGCCTCCGCCCAGGCGACGCTGCGCGTCTCGCGACCGCCCGCGCTGGTCGTCACGCCGGTCGAAAAGGTCGGCGTCACCTCCGCCTCGCGACCGAGCGCCAGCGGGAACATCACGTCGTCGAACGCCTCCACCGCGCCCTCCTCCTGCCAATAGACCAGCCCGTCGCGCAGCACCTGCGGCAGCGCCCACAGGTACACGCGCGGCACCCCGCGCGCCTGCGCCGCCCCTGCGGCGGCGACGATCGCGCGCCACTGCCCGCGCTGCTCGGGCCGCAGCACGAACCCGGAGAGATAATCCTGCGCCCCCGCCGGATAGCCGAGCCGCAGCGTCGCCGCCGCCGCGCCGCGTGCGCTCGACGCGGTGTCGCCCTCGGTCACCCAGTCGTAATCCTCGAGCTGGAGCACGTCGAACGCCGGCGCCGCCCAGCCGAGCGGCATGTTCATCCGCTTCGCCTCGGGCGCCGCGGCGTCGAGCACGGTCGGCAGGTACGTGAGCAGATACGTCGTGCACCCCGGCGCCGCCGCCTTGACCGCCGCCGCCAGCGCCGCGGTCGACGCCGCCAGCGCCGCGCCCGCGCGGTCGAGCGTCGCGCGCTGCGCGGCATCCAGCGTGGCCCGCACGCTCGGCACCGCGACCGGCGCGAACGCCGCCACGGCGCTGTCGTCATAGATGCATGGCCGCGCGCCCTCGGGGGTCACCCACCACCACGGCTCGCCGATCTGGAAGTGCGGCGCCAGCCCCGCCGCCTGCCCGATCGCGACGAAGGCGCGCGCGACGCCGTGCAGATACGCCATCGCCGCGACGTTGCTCGGCGACAGCAGGGTCGAGGGCGGCACCCACCCGGTCAGCGCCGGGCTTCCGTCGGCCGCGCGCTGCTTCCACCCCGCCGGGCAATGCGCGTCGAACAGTTCGTAGGACAGCGACCAGATCAGGTCGTAGCCCAGCACCTTCGCCCGCGCCGCGAAATCGCGGTGCCACGCCGCGCATGCGACGTTCAGCGCGCCCTCCACCACGCCGCCGCGCAGGCGGAAATAGTGGCTCATGCCCACATAATGGACGATCGCGCCGCGATACCCGAGCTGGAGCGCATTGCGCAGCAACCGCGCGGGCGTCAGGTGGTAGCTGTCGTCATAGCCGCTGGCGATGCGCACGTCGTGCTCCGGCAGCACGACGTCGCCGATCGCGATCACCGCCCCCGCGCCGGTGCAGGCGATCTCGCTCACCTCCACCCACGCCTCGACCGGCGCCGGCAGCGCCCCGCCCGCCGCATCGTAGCCGGGCGCGACCAGCGACACGAACATCCGCTCGACATCCCCCGCCCACACGGGATCGCGCTCGCCCGGCAACAGGAACCCGCCGTCGACGCTTGCAAAGTCGATCGCCACCCGCGCATCCTGCGGCGTACCGGTCGCGTAATTCCACAACCGCACGTACCAGGCGCGCGCGTTCCCGTCCGCGTCGCGGCCCTCGATCGTCAGCACCGGCCCGTTGACCGCATCGAGCGCCAGCACCCCCGCCGACCGCCACCGGAACGAGAGCCGGCAGCGCCGGTAATCGCGCGCGGTCTCGTAGCGCAGCAGCGGATGATCGTGCCGGTCCTCGCTTTCCCAGATCAGCCCGGCGAGATCGTCGCGACGGTAGAATACCGCATCGACGCGCAGCGCATCCGCCGCGGTCGTCGTCACCGCCGCCATCATCGGCCGCGGGAAGTTCACCGTCCAGTAAACGGGGTCGAAGCGCGTCAGAACCCCCGCGTCCTGTTGGCCACGCGCCGCCGTCAACCAATGCCCCATCACTCGGCCTCCGTCAGCGCGGCACGGACCGCACGCGCCACCTGCCGGCTCGATCGCGCCATCGCCTCGGGCGCGCCGGCAGTGCCGGCATTAATCGTGATCGCCACCCGCACGTCGCGGGCGCCGCCGCCGCTTCCCGGCACCGCCACGTGTCCGCTGGTGGTCGGCACGAACACCTCCGGCCCGCGTTCGCCGACCAGATAGGCGCGTCCCGGGCTCACCGGCCCGCCGGTCGCCCGCCCCGGCAAGCCGAGCAACCCGGTCAGCAGGCCGGCCAGCCCGCCCGCCCCCAGCAGGCCGCCCCCGCCGCCCGCCGCGCCGCCGCTGCCCAGCACGTGCCCGATCCCCTGTCGCAGCGCCGCCGCCGCGATCTCCCCCATCGCCGACAGCGCGACCGCCTTCAGGTCGTCGAACCCCAGTTTGCCGGTCCGCACCGCACGCGCCAGCGCGGTCTCCACCGCACGCCCGGCGCGCTCCGCACCGTTCCCCAGCCCGCTCTCCAGCGTGGCGCGCATCGCCGCCACGTCGCGCGCGAACCCGCCGGTGTCGGCGCGCACGCCGATCACCAGCCGCTCGATCTCGTCATCCATCGGGAAAAGCCTCCTGCATCGCCGCGATCGTCGCGGCATCGGGGGGCGGTGTCGCCGCGGGCACGCACGCCTGCACCAGCGTGGCCAGTTCCACCGGGGTCGCCCGCCAGAACTCGTCCGCGCGCCACCCGAACACCGCCCCCGCCAGCCCGGCCAGCCGCCGCGCCGCCTCGGCGAAGGTCGTCACCGCCCCGCCAGGATCTGCGTCAGCAGCACCTTCAGCGCGGGGGTCGCCGCGCTCATGCCGCCTTCCACCACCGCCTCGCCCAGCGCGTCGCGCGTCAGCGCCGCCGGCGCGCCGTGCCGGCAGTGCCAGAACAGCCCCACCAGCTCCGCCAGCGCCAGCCGCCCCGCCGCCGCCCGCTCGACCAGGTCGAACAGCGGCCCCAGCTCCTGCTCCGCCGCCACCAGCGCCGCGAACGTCGGGCGCAGCACCAGCATCTCGCCCGCCACGCGCACCGCCGCCTCCCCCCGAACGGGGTTGGGCACCGCGTTCACGCGCTCACCACCGCGCCGGAGCTTTCCAGCGCGATCGTGTAGCTGCGCTCGCCGTTGTAATCCCCGGCATAGTCCAGCCGCGTGACCAGGAACCGCCCGGTCATCGTCTCGCCGCTCTCGAACGTCAGCCGATAGTCGTCGAGCGTCCCGGCCAGCGCGCTCGCCTTCACGCGCAGCTCCGCCGCCGATCCGGTGAACACCCCCGCCGCCGCGACGCTTACCGACCGCACCCCCGCGCCCGACAGCAATTCGCGCCACCCGCCCGAATCCTTGCTGGTGATCGCCACGGCCTCGCCGTTGACGCTCAGCTGCGTCGTGCGCAGCCCCGCCACCGTCCGGTACGTCACCGGCGTCGCTCCGTCGCCGACCTTCAGCAGGAACGCACTGCCCTTTTCCGCCGCCATCTCAATCCTCCGCCATCATCCGCACCCGCACGTCGACCAGCGCCACCCACCGCCCCGCGCCCACGGTTCCCACACCTTCGTTCAGCAGCGCGCTGCGCACCGGCACCACGTTCACGACCCGCCATCCCGCGACGCCGGGCACCGACAGCAACGCCGCCTCGGCATCCGCCGCCAGCGCCACCGCGCGCGCGCCGCTCTCGCCCTCGTCGCGTATCGCCACCCCGATGCGCAGCTCGCGCCCCGCCCGGTCCTTCGTTCCCCAGTCGCTGGCGCTCCATTCGCGAAGCGTCAGGAACGGCACCGTTCCCTTGGTGCCTGCGCCCTCGAATACCCGCGTCACCGCCACCCGCTCGCGCAACCGCGCCAGCACGCCCGCGCGCATCACTGCCGCCACCACGCCAGCGACGGATCCTCCACCCACCGCCGCTTCAGCCCGCGCGCGCCGACCGTCACGCCGTCGTCGTGCTCCTCCACCTCGGCATCGGGCAGCACGACGCGCAGCCGCGCCACCACCCGCGCGCGCAGTTGCTCGACCGCGCGCTTCATGCGTGCACCGGCTGCGCGAGCCGCACGTCGCGGAACGGCCGCCACAACGCGCTGACCGCGGCGGGCACCGGCGCGCTCCCGGCGCGGTCGCTGAACAGATGCGCCGCCAGCATCGCGACGCCCTGCCTCAGCGGCGCGGGCAACCCCGCCCAGCCGCTCGCCAGCCCGGCGGTGAACGTCACCCGCACCGCCGCCGCGCTCTTCACCCACCCGACGCCCTGCGCATCGATGTCGACCGCAAAGCCCGCCGCGGTGATCGCGCGCACCGGCGCCACCGGCAGCACCTGCCACCCGGCCGCGCCGTCCAGGTCGGCCACCACCTCGCGCACGATCAGCACGCGCCCCGTGAACTGCTCCGCCAGCCCCAGCGCCGCCTCGACGAACGCCAGCGCCAGCGCATCGTCGTCGATCGCCGCCGCCCGCAACTCCGCGCGCACCGCCGCCAGCGCGCGCGCACGATCCTCCGCCCCCAGCGTCACCACGCCGGGCGCCCCTGCCACGATCATCATCGATGTCCTTTCTGTTCCGGTGGGGGGCGCCGCCCTCCCCCTTTACCGTCACCCCGGCGAAGGCCGGGGTCCATCTCTCCGCGCGCGCCTTGTTTGCGGCTCCTGCGCTCCACCCGCCACCGGCAACGCCGTCAGACGGAGGACGGCCTTGCGGCTGCCCCCCGCTGCCCGGCCTTGCCGGGTCCTGCGATTGCCTTGGCAATCGCAGGCTCAGCTTGCGGCGAACCGCAGGACCTTGATCGCCTCGCTGTTCGACACGCACCCGCCGACGCGCTTGGTCGCGTAGAAGGTCACGAACGGCTTGTTGCTGTACGGATCGCGCAGCACGTTCGTTTCCGCACGCTCCGCGATCAAATAGCCCAGCTTGAAATTGCCGAACGCCACCGCATGCGCGCCCGCCGCGATGTCGGGCATGTCCTCGGCCTCGACCACCGGGTAACCGAGCAGCGTCGCGGGCTGCCCCGCCGCCATGCTCGGCTGCCACAGGAACTGCCCGTCGCTGCTCTTGAACTTGCGGATGCGCGCCGCGGTCGTCGCGTTCATCACGAAGGCCGCGCCCTGCCGGTACGGCGCGCGCAACGCCTGGACCAGGTCGATCAGCCGCTCGGCACCGTTGCTGCCGAAATCGCCCGCCGCACCGGTCGGCAGATATTGCAGCGTCCCGAAGCTGCGCGTCGCATCTCCCGCCGCCGCGGTCGGCGCCTGCAGGAAGCCGCGCGGGCGGTTGGTGCCGTTGCCGTTCACGAACGCCGCGCCCTCGGCCTTCGCGAACTCCGCCGCGATCTCGCCGGCCAGCCACGCCTCGACGTCGAACTGCGCATCGTCGAGCATCGCCTGGCTGGCGGAGGGATTGGCATAGAGCTCGCCCATCGGCGGCGCGATCTCGACGAAGGTCGGCGACGCGGTCACCGGCCGCGCATCGGTCTCCGCTGCCCAGCCGGACGGCGTGCCGCCGGTCGTCACCAGCTTGCGATACCCCGCCGACCCGACCTGCACCACGTTGGCGATACTGCGGATCGGGCTGGCGCTTTTCAGCACCGCGTCGATCTGCGCATCGATCTCCTTGGGGATCGCGAAGCCGCCCTGGTCGCCGGTCGCGCCGGTGAACGCCTTCTGCTCGATCACCGCGCCCGACCGCACGAAGCCGTCGAAGGCGCCACCACCCTGCACGCGCGCGCCGTCCAGCACCGGGCGCGCCACCACCGTATCGTTCATGCTCTTCTCCACAGGAAAGGGGTCCCCGCGACCCCTGGAAAATCACAGCCGCGTGATCGCCTCGACGCGCGCGGCGGGCTGCATCGGCACCGCCACCAGGCTCACCTCGATCAGCTCGGCGCGCAGGATCTCGCGCCACGCGCCCTGCCGCACCGCGCGCGCGCGATACCCGACCGACAGGCCCGGCAACGCCCGCGCGCGCACCAGCCGCGCCACCTCCTGGTCGTCGACCTGCGCCGCGACGCGCAGGCCGCGCGCATCCTCGCCGATGTCGATCACCGCCCCCACCGGCGCCCCGCGATGCTGCATCAGCAGCGGCACCGCGCCGGCCCCGGCGAAGGCGCCGCGCCGCATCACGTCGCCCGCGCGATCGACCCGGTCGAACACCGCCGCGTAACCGACGATCCTCATTTCAGCGCGCCGGGCTTCAGCAGGTCCTCGAACCCCAGCCGCATCGCGATCCCCGCCAGCAGCAGCGCCAGCACGATCCGCATCGCCCACGCCCCCAGCGCGCGCCATGCCGAACGTTTCGCATCGCGCCAGGCGCGCAGCAGTTCGCGCAGCTCCGCCACGTCGCCCGCCGCGCCGTCGTCGGCCAGCCCCAGCCGCTTCAGCGCGCGCACCGCGCCCAGTTCGCCCGCCTCCTCCGCGATCGCGCGCAGCGTCGCGATGTCTGCGCCCTCGCCACGCCCCTGCGCCAGCAATTGCGCCAGCACGCTGCCGCCCGCCGCGCTCATGCCCAGTCCACCATCTGCCGCTTCTCGTCGCGAGTGATGAAGTCGGCCGCCGCCACCATCCGCCACAGCCGCTCGCGATCCTCGACCAGCGCCGGCACGCGGTCGAGGTCGATCTGCAACCGCGCCGCCGGGAATGCCTCGGCCAGCCCGTCGCGGATCGCCGACAGGATCGCCCCCGCCAGCGGCAGCACCGTCAGCCGCCACAGCGCCTTGTTCGCCTCCTTGTAATTCGCGTGCGTGCTGTCGCCCGGCAGCCCGAGCAGCATCGGCGGCACCCCGAAACCCAGCGCGATCTCGCGCGCCGCCGCCGCCTTGGTGCCCGCGAAGTCCATGTCGGCGGGCGTCAGGCTCATCGCCTGCCATTTCAGCCCGCCCTCCAGCAGCATCGGCCGCCCGGCGTTGGCCGCCCCCGCGAACCCCTGCTCCATCTCCTCGCGCAGCCGCCGGAACTGGTCGGGGCTCAGCACCGACCCGTCGCCCGCGTCATAGACCAGCGCGCCCGACGGCCGCGCGGCATTGTCGAGCAGCGCCTTGCTCCACGCCGCGGCCGCATTGTGGATCGCGATCGCCGCCGACGCCGCGCCCAGGCAGCCCAGCCCGTAATGATCGTCGACCGGGTTGAAGCGCCGCACATGGATGACGCTCCCCGGATCGAGCCGCGTCGTGCGCACGCCGACGCGGTAGAGATACGCGCCCGGCCACCCGTCCGCGCCCAGCTCGACGCTGACCCGCTCCGGGCGCAGCGCGAACAGCTCGGCGACCTGCCCGTCGCCGTCGCGCAGCACCTGGACGAAGGCGTTGCCGTGCAGCAGCACCTGCGCGCTCACCGCCTCCAGGAACCCGCGCCCCGCCACCAGCGCGCGCAGCCGCGCGTCCGACACGTCCAGCGGCGCGCCCTCGACCGCCTCCGCCACCAGCTTCACCGCGCGCTGCGCGATCGCATTGCCGCAATAGCCGGCGCGCACCTGCGCCTCATAGCCCTGCGGCCACTCCCCGATCGCGCGCGGCACCCCGCCCGCACGCCCCAACGCCGGACGCGCGACCGCGCGCCCGGACTTCCATCCGAACCATGCCATGTCCGATACCTCCGAAGATCGTCCGCGCCCGCTCCGGCCGCGCCGTCATTGCGGGCGTAGCGAAGCAATGAGAAAGGGGGCGCCACACACGCAGCGCACCCGCCCGAACCCTCACATCGTCCGCACCCGCACCTCGCCCTGCTTGTCGAGCATCAGCGCGGTCAGCGCCCAGACGCAGGCGTCCGCGCGGTCCGGCGATCGTCCCGGCCCCTCGTACCCGCCGCCCGCGACCAGCCCGGCCAGTTCGTCCTCCAGCGCCGGAAACGCGCGCGCATGCCACACCCGCCCGCGTTCGTAGAGCGCCGCCACCGGTTCCGCGCGCGCCGCCTTGCCGCGCGTCGCATGGACCAGCCGGATCGGCAGCGACGCCTGCGCCGCGCGCAGCACCTGCTCGACCATCGCGCCGCCCTGGTTCGCCTCGGCGACCACCCGCTCCGCCGACACCCGCGCCGCGCACGCTACCACCGCGTGCGCCCACCGCTCGGGGCTCGCGCCGGTCACGCTGGCATCCTCGATCACATAGCCGTGGCCGTCGCGGCCCAGCCCCGCCGCGACGATCCCGCACGCATCGCCGCCGACCCCGGCCGGCGGATCGACGCCCACCACCACGCGCGTCAGTTCGGGCACCACGCCCGCGCGTTGCCGCTCGATCAGCGCGCGTGGCCACAGCGCGCCCGCCACGTCGTCGATCAGCTCGCCGTCCAGCTCCTGCCGCCCCAGTCGCGTGGCGCCGTAGCTCGCCTCCATCGCGGCGACGAACGCCTCGGGCAGGTGCGCGTTGTCGCGCGTCCGCCCGCGCGTCACCACCGTGCCCGGCGCCGCCCGCACGCGCCGCATCAGCGCGGTCGCACGCGGCGTCGTCGTCACCAGCGCGCGCGGCAACGTGCCCAGCCGCAGCCCCATGGTCAGATTGTCCCACGCCGAGGCATGGCTCCATTTCGCCAGCTCGTCCGCCCAGGCGAAATGGTGCTCCGGCCCGCGCAGTTTCTCCGGCGCCGCCGCCGAATACAGCGTCGCCACCGTGCCGTTCCCGAACCGCACCTCGCCGCTGGTCGGGCGCCACACCACCGCATCGGCGGGGCGCGCCACCGCGACGACCCCGCTCGGCCCCTCGACCATAACCTTGCGCGCATCCTCGACCGTCGCACCGACCAGCGCGATCCGCGCCCCCGGCACCGCGCGCGCCATCGCCCGCACCCATTCCGCCCCCGCGCGCGTCTTCCCGAACCCGCGCCCGGCCTGCATCAGCCACACCCGCCAGTCGCCCGCGGGCGCCAGCTGCCCGGCGTGCGCCCACAATTCCCATGCCGCGTTCAGTTCGGCCGCCGCCTGCGCGCCGACCGTCGCGACCACCCGTTCCCGCTCACGCTCGGTCAGTTGCGCCAGTCCGCCGAGCGCGCGAAGCCCGACGCCGCTCATTCCGCGGCCTTCGCGGCCGAACGCCTGGCCATCGCCTGCACCCGCCGCAGCAGCTCGCGCTCCGCCTTCGCCAGCGGGCTGTTGCGCGTCGCCACCTTGCGCGGCGTCGTCGCGACATCGATCGCCGCGCCCGGGCGCCGCTCCAGCAGCACCAGCGCCGCGGCCACGTCCATCCTGGTGTCGGTATCGCCCAGCACCTGCCGGACCAGCGCCGCCTCCATCCGTTCATAGGCATCGTCCAGCGCCAGCCGCCATCCCGCCCCGAACGCCGTGCTCCGCCGCCGCAGCGCATAGGCGGACCGCGCCGTCTTCCCCGCCGCCGCCGCCGCGCGCGCCACGTCGCCGTCGATCGCGAAATGATCGAGGAACGTGTTGCGGTCGTTGCGCGACCACCGCTGCGACGGCCGGGCCGCCCCCGCTGCCGCACCACTATCCGCCGTATCGCCGCTCCGGACCGGCGCGTCGCTCCCTGCTGCCCGTTCGCCTTGCTGCATCCCGCCCCCCGCCATTGCCGCCGCGTTGTCGCCCCCGCGGGGCCCCACGCCCCAACGCAATCGGGCCGGCGCGACCGGAGCCGAAGCCCCGAGCCGCCCGGCCCGTCTCACATCATCTCGATGTTCCCGTTTTGTACACAAACAGCGTCGCGCTGTCAAGCGCCGATCACGCCGTCGCCCCCCATCACCGTCACAACGGCGACTTGGCACTCGCCAGACTGGCCCGGTCGCGGCGGTCGTGCGCCACGCGGCGCAGCGCCCGCGTGACCGGCCGCTCGAAGGCGAGGTGCAGCACGATCCCCGCGATCACCGACCCGACGATGCTGGCGACCGCGATGACGATCCCCAGCCACACGCCCGACAGCGGCAGCTTCATCGCCACCACGCCCACCACCGGCAGTACGAAGCCATGGATCAGATACAGCGAATAGGATGTCTCCCCCACGAACCGCAGCGCCGCCGACACCGGCCCGGTGCAATACCGCTCCAGCGACAACGCCGCCCACAGCACGATGCACGCCGCCGTGCCGAAGCCGATAGCGCGCGCCCACCACGATTCGAACGGCCCCACGGCCAGATACACGCCGCCCGCGATCAGCATCGCCACCGCCGCCGCCGCCGGCACCACCGGCAGCCTGCGGTCGAGGTACAGCCGGCCCAGGATCATCCCGCCGGCGAATTCCAGCAGCATCGGGGAGAGCAGGACGGTCGGCGCCGGCCAGTCCTCGCGTCGCCACAGCCCCGCCACGGTCAGCGCGATCAGGACCGGCACCACGAATCGTACCGGATCGCGTCGCGCTTTCAGCGCCGCCGCGAACAGCACGTAGAACAGCAGTTCGAACGACAGCGTCCAGCCGACGACGACCACGGGGAACACGTCCCCCGCGGCGTTGCGCGCCGGGATCAGGAAGAAGGACGCGATGATGTTGCTCAGCGGCGGCGCCCCGTTGACCGCGACCCCCGCCGGCACCACCGCCAGCATCGCGAGTTTCAGGACGGTGGCCAGCCAATAGACCGGCAGCAGCCGGATCAGCCGCAGCTCGAGGAACCGCCCGGCCCCCGGCCCTCCCGCCGCGGCGCCCATCTTCTGGCCCGAGATCAGGATGATGAAGCCGCTGATGACGAAGAACAGGTCGACGCCCGCGCCGCCGTTCTCCCAGACATAGGCGACGGCGGCGGACGTCTTGTCGCGCCACAGCACCCCGGCATGATAGGCGACCACCGACAGCGCCGCGACCGCGCGCAGCATCTGGACGGAGGTGAACGTCCCGTCCCGCGCGACGCTGGACCGGATCGCTCCGTCGCCTTCCCGCCCTGCCGCCATCGCTACGCTACTCCCGCCGCGGACCCGTTACACGACCCGACGCGCGGCGTAGCACACGCAACCGCCCGAATTAAATCGCGCAATGCCAACGGCCTGACCATCCCGGGACGGAGCGGGCGATGTTCGGGAGCGGGGATGGAGCGGGTAACGGGAATCGAACCCGTGTATTCAGCTTGGAAGGCTGCTGCACTACCATTGTGCTATACCCGCCGACACCGCAAGAAAGCTGGCTTTTCTCGCCGTGGCTCAGGATTGTTTTGCGATCCTGCTTTGCCGCCGCAGCGAATAGCGCAGCATTCGGGAGCGGTCAATCCGGCGCGCGAACGGGCTGGATCGGGCAAGGGGATTGCCGGATAACCCCTAAAGGACCGTCATCTGAGGTCCGCTTGACGGACACGTCTTCCTAATACGGCAATGCCGTATTTTTTGCTTGATGTACATACGGCATTGCCGTAGCAGGATGCCGATGCACACAGTCATCGAAACAGCTGCCTACATCGCCGCCGCCAGAGATGCGCGAATGACCGTTGCCGAGATGACCGCCGTAGTCGACCTGATCGCTGCCAACCCGGAAGCGGGCGAGATCATGCCGGGCTGCGGCGGCGCTCGTAAGCTGCGTGTGGCAAAGCCTGGCAAGGGCAAATCGGGCGGTTATCGGGTCATCACCTACTACGCCGGCACGACCCGCCCGGCCTTCCTGCTGACCGTGTTCGGCAAGAACGAGAAGGCCAACCTGACGAAGGCGGAGCGCAACGCCCTTGCCGAACTGACAAAGACTCTAGCCGCCCGTTTCTAGGCGGGCGGTCGATTGAAGGAAACGAACATGAAGAGCGCATTCGACAAGATCGCAGCGGGGCTGAACGATGCCATCGCCTATGCCGAGGGCGATGACAGCCGCGGGCGTAAGGCGACCGTCGACGTGAAGGCGGTGCGCGCCGCCACGAACAAGACGCAGAGCGACTTCGCCAAGGCATATCGCTTTCCCATCGGGACCGTTCGCGATTGGGAACAGGGTCGTCGTCAGCCCGACGCCGGGTCGGCCGTCCTGCTCAAGATGATCCAGGTCGAGCCGGAGACGGTCGAGCGCATCATCGCGCGGACGAGCTGACCCTTCGACGGAACTGCGCCCGGACCGGATGGCTGCGCTCGACCAGCCCGGCCACGATCCAGCGGAGCGCCTGCTGCCCGTGGTGGAACGCCACATTTTGGTCGGCGCGAACCTCCGTCCAACAGCTCACCAGCAACTCGCGATCGGCGAGATGCCGAAGAAGCATCGGCCGGGCGCAGCATCGGACGAACGGCGTGGTCCGCCGGCGTGCCATCGCCTCAGTAAGTCAAGCCGACGTGCAGGAAGTCCGGCACCGGACCGTTCCAGCCGCCGTCGTCGACCGCCTCGACTACCGCCGGCGCGCGCGCGCGTCCGCGCGTGGTGTCGCGCCGGTCCTCGCGCTGGCGCGCCGCGCGCGGCTGGTCGTCGCGCTCCCGCTCGACAGGCTGGTGCGCGTCGCGCGAACGGCGCGAGCGCTCGCGGCGCGGCGCTTCCTCGCGCACCTCCGGCTGCGGCGCCTCGTCTGCGATGCGCTCGCGCCGCCGGCCCCGCTCACGGCGCGGGACTTCCGCGGGCTCGGCTTCGGCGGCGGGCAGCGCGTCGACCCGCGCGATCTTCTGCCCGGTCAGCTTCTCGATATTGTCGATATTCTCGACGTCGTCGGGCCCGACGAACGTATAGGCGACGCCCGTCGCCCCGCCGCGCCCGGTGCGCCCGATGCGGTGGACGTAATCGTCCGGGTGCCACGGCGCGTCATAATTGAAGACGTGGCTCACGCCCTTCACGTCCAGCCCGCGCGCCGCGACGTCGCTGGCGACCAGGATGTTGACGTCGCCCTTCTTGAACCGCTCCAGCTCGGCCAGCCGTGCGGGCTGGTCCATGTCGCCGTGGATCTCGCCGCTGGCGAAGCCATGCCCCTTCAGGCTTTTGTTCAGCTCGCGCACGGTCGTCTTGCGGTTGCAGAAGATGATCGCGGTGCGCACGTCCTCCTGCGCCAGCAGCGTGCGCAGCGCCTTGCGCTTCTCGACCGCCGGCCCCTTCACCGGCACCACCCACTGGGTGATGTTGGTGTTGGTGGTCGCCGGGCGCGCGACCTCGATCGTCTTGGGGTTGGTCAGGAAGCGGTCGGCCAGCTTCTTGATCGGCGCGGGCATCGTCGCGCTGAACAGCAGCGTCTGGCGCTGCGCGGGCAGCTTGGTGCAGATTTCCTCGATGTCGGGGATGAACCCCATGTCGAGCATCCGGTCGGCCTCGTCGATCACCAGCATCGAACAGCCGGTCAGCAGGATCTTGCCGCGCCCGAACAGGTCCATCAGCCGGCCGGGCGTCGCGATCAGGACGTCGACGCCCTTCTCCAGCGCCTTCACCTGGTCGCCCATCTGCACGCCGCCGATCAGCAGCGCCATAGAGAGCTTGTGGTATTTGCCGTACGTCTCGAAATTCTCGGCGACCTGCGCGGCCAGTTCGCGCGTCGGCTCCAGGATCAGGCTGCGCGGCATCCGCGCGCGGCTGCGCCCCTGCGCCAGGATGTCGATCATCGGCAGGACGAAGCTGGCGGTCTTGCCGGTGCCGGTCTGCGCGATGCCGATGATGTCGCGCATCATCAGGACGGGCGGGATCGCGCTCGCCTGGATCGGCGTCGGCTCGGTATAGCCGGTGTCGCCGACGGCGCGGAGAAGTTCGTCGGAAAGGCCGAGGTCGGCGAAGCTCATGCGGATGTCCGGGCTGTCGGGCGGCGCGGCGTGGCGGTTCCCATCGCTCCCCGCGCTTCCCCATCCCCTGCGTAAAGTCAAGGAATTTGCGCCCTGCGCGGCTATTTCTTGGCCGGTCGCGGTACCAGCGCGCGGAACCGCGTCACCGCGCAATACGCGCCCGATCGCGACCGGATGCCGTCGCGCTTGGCGCACAGCTGCCCGTCGGGTGTCGGTTTCAGGTAGAATCCGCGATAGAAATCAAGCGTCGGGCAATCGTCGTCCAGCTTGGCGCGGACCCGCCGGGCGCCGCCGACGACCAGGTCGACCTCCCCCTCCCGGTCCACCGCCGCGCCGGTCAACGTGTTCATCGCTATGCAAACAGGCCCTTTTTTCTCGTCCCACCGCACCGGCGGCACCGGCGCGGGACGCCCGCGGATCGGGGCGGGCGAGACGCGCGGCACGCGGATGATCAGCCGCTCGTGGATCGTAAGTTGCGCATATTGCACGCCTTCGGCTTGCGGCGGGCTGGCCGACAGCACGAACGGTGCCGCCGATACGAGCAGCAGGACAGGCAGAGCGCGCAGGGTCATAATCGGGGCAGGAGCACTGACCATCGACGGTTGAACGCGTGATGAATTGGACGCACATCGCGCATCCGCCAAGAGAAAACCGCATGACCGCCCCCCTTCCCACCCCCGCCCCCACCGACGCGCAGCGCCGCCTGATCGCTCGCCTCTCCGCGCAGCTGCCGCCCAAGGCGATCGTCACCGATCCGGACGCGATCGCCCCGTCGCTCACCGACTGGCGCCGCCGCTACTACGGCCACACCGCGCTGATGCTCGCCCCCGCGAGCGTGGCCGAGGTGCAGGCGATCGTCCTCGCCGCCCGCGATGAAGGCGTGCCGCTGGTCCCGCAGGGCGGGAACAGCTCGATGGTCGGTGGCGCCACCCCGCCCGCGGACGGCCGCGCCGCGATCCTGTCGCTGCGTCGCCTCAACCGCCTGCGCACGCTCGACGCCGAGGCCGGGCTCGCCATCGCAGAAGCCGGCCTCGTCCTCTCGGACCTCCACGCCGCCGCCCTCGGCGTCGGCCGCCGCTTCCCGCTGTCGCTCGGCGCCAAGGGCGTCGCGACGATCGGCGGGCTCGTCTCGACCAACGCCGGCGGCACGCAGGTGCTGCGCTTCGGCACGATGCGTGCGCTGGTGGCCGGTGTCGAGGCGGTGCTGCCCGACGGATCGCTCCATGACGGATTGGCCGCGCTCAAGAAGGACAACCGCGGCTACGATCTCGACCAGTTGCTGATCGGCGCGGAGGGAACGCTCGGCATCGTCACCGCCGCGACGCTGCGGCTCGTGCCTGCGGTCGCCGCTCGCGCGGTCGCCTGGATCGGCGTTGCGACGCCGGAGGCGGCGCTCACGGTGCTGCGTCGTTTCCAGCGTGCGACCCCGGCGCTGGAAAGCTTCGAACTGCTTCCGGCCGAATCGCTTTCGGCCGTGCTCACGCACATTCCCGGCACCCGCGCGCCGCTGGCGAGCGACCATCCGTGGCACGTCCTGCTGGAGGTCACCGCGGACACCGCCGACGACGACCCCGCCGCCGTGATCGAGCGCGTCCTGGCCCCCGCGCTTCACGACGGTCTCGTCGTCGACGCGACGCTCGCCGCCAGCGAGGCGCAGGCCGACGCGTTCTGGCGGATCCGCGAGTCGATCTCCGACGCCGAACGCGCTACCGGCCCAGCCGCGCAGCACGACATCTCGGTGCCGGTAGAGGCGATGCCGCGCTTCATGGTCGAGGCGGCGGCGGCATGCGAGGCGCACTTCCCCGGCACACGCGCGTCCGGCTTTGGGCATCTCGGAGACGGCAACGTCCATTTCCACGTCCGCGCCGCGCCCGGCACCGATCCCGCGCGCTGGTATGCCGAGCACGTTCCGGTTGTCTCCGCCTTCGTCCACGACCTGGTTGTCGCGGCCGGCGGATCCATCTCGGCCGAACACGGCATCGGCCAGATGAAGCGCACCGAGCTGGAGCGGGTCGCCCCGCCGTCCCGACTGGCCGCGCTGCGCGCGATCAAGCGCGCGTTCGATCCGGGCCAGTTGTTCAATCCCGGCAAGCTCGTCACGCTTGCGCCGGACGCCCCCATTCAATAGCACCGGTCGCGTCCGGGGGGACGGCAGGACGTGACGTCCCCTTTGCGCATGCACCGACGAACACCGTCCGTTCTGGAGATACCCATGGCCAGCGCGCCGCAACTTCCGCTTTTCTACAACGGCCTCGAACCGCTTTCGAGCGAGGTTCACGCCAATTACAAGGTGAAGCCGTCCGACACCGCGCCGTTTCTGGTCGATCAGCATGCGATCCCGGTCACCGTCGAGGAATTTCCGCTGATTCAGCGGCACATGCCGATCGTCTTCTCCTCCGGCGACGACGCGATCCCGATCGCGCTGATGGGCCTGAACGAGGGCGTCAACGTGTTCATGTCGCCGGACGGCCGGTTGAACGACGACACGATCTACGTGCCGGCCTATGTCCGCCGCTATCCGTACATGCTGGCCCGGCTGCGCCCGGACGCCGACGAGCTGTCGCTGTGCTTCGACCCGAGCTCGCCGACGATCGGCGCGTTCGAGGACGGCGACCCGCTGTTCACCGATGGCCAGCCCTCGGAGCTGACGCAGAACATCCTCAAGTTCAACGAAAATTTCGAGCAGGCCGCGGCGCGCACCGGCCAGTTCATGAAGGAAATCAAGGAACTCGACCTGCTGATGGAAGGTGAGGTCACCATTCAGCAGGACGGCATCGAGCAGCCGTTCGTCTACCGCGGCTTCCAGATGATCGACGAGAAGAAGCTCTCGGAGCTGCGCGGCGACCAGCTGCGCAAGATCTCGCAGTCGGGCATGCTCCCGCTGCTCTACGCGCACCTGTTCTCGCTGGCGCTGATGCGCGACATCTTCGCCCGCCAGGTCAAGCTGGGCAAGATGCCGCAGCCGCAGTTGAACGCCTGATAGAAGGACACAGACGATGGCCACCCGCCTGCCGGTGACGGAACGTTACTCGGGAGTGGCCATCGCCTTTCACTGGGCGATCGCGCTACTCGTGATCGTCAACCTGATCGTCGGCATCGGGCATGACGCGGTGCCGGCGCTGCGGGCGTGGATGCCGGGGCACAAGGCGATCGGGATGACCGTTCTCGCCCTCACGCTGCTCCGCATCCTGTGGCGGCTGGCGCATCGTCCACCGACGCTGCCCGCCTTCGTACCAAACTGGGAACGACGCTTCGCCCATGCGACGCATTGGTCGCTGTACGCGCTGATGCTCGTCATGCCGCTGTCGGGCTGGGCAATGGTATCCGGTCCCGAGGGCCGCCGTCCGCTGTCGTGGTTCGGGATCGCCGACCTGCCCTACCTCCCCGTCGATGCAGCCGGCGCGAGTGCCGGACACGAAGTGCACGCGGTTGTCGGGTGGGCCATGCTCCTGCTGGTCATGCTCCACATCGCCGCTGCATTGCGCCATCACCTGATCCTGCGCGATTCGGTTCTGCTGCGCATTCTTCCGCGCGCGACGCGCTGATCGTGGGGCAATCCGCGCAGGCGGAGCATCCCACCGAGGAGCGACATCGCCAATGCGCTCGCATGCGTTACCGAACGCCTCTCACCTCGTCGCACGACGCCAACCTTTTATAGCCACCCCCTTGCAACCGAAATCACAGTTCCTAAGTTATGGTCGTACGGCGCTCGTGTCCCCCCTTTCGCGAGCCCGTATGACACGCTTAGGCGTGTCTCCTCCCTGAACCTTGGCCACCGGGTGCACGCACCCGGTGGTTTTTTTCTGTAGGTATGCCTGGTTCGACCGCTATTCAGCAGCGTCGGCGATGGGGAACGGCGGCGCGACCGCACCATCCGCCAGCGCCTGCTCGGCAAGCGCATCGATTACCGCACGCAGCATCCGCGCCGTCGCCGCCATCCCGCTTCCCGGCTGGTCCAGCCGGCGGTCGAGATACAGCCCGCGGTCGATCTCCAACTGGATTGCATGCACCCCGTGCTGCGGGATCGCGTGCCGCTCAAGGATGTGCCCGCCCGCATATGGGGTGTTGAGCGCATGGTGCAGTCCTTCGCGCCCCAGTGCCTCCTCGACCCGCGCGACAAAGCGCCCCGCCGCCGCGCGTCCGAACCGGTCGCCGATCACCACCCGCGCGCGGCCGCCGGCGATCGGCGGCATCGAATGGACGTCGAGCAGCACGGCGCACCCGAACCGTGCGCGTGCTGCCTCCAGCAACCGTGCCAGCGCATCGTGGTACGGGCGGTGATCCGCCGCGATCCGCGCCTCCACATCCGCCGCGCTCAGCCGGCACCGCCACAACTCGCCCGCCGCCGCGGTTCGTCGCGGCACCAGCCCGATCCCGGCGCGCACCTTCGCCGACGACGACGACGCCCGGCACGCTCCATCGTCGAGTAGCGGGTCGCGTTCATGCTCGGCGCGGTTCAGGTCGATCCACGCGCGCGGGCGCCGTTGAAGCAGCAGCGTTTCGTCGCGCCGCGCCGCCAGCGCCACCGTGTCGACATACCGGTCCTCCAACGCCGCGAGGCTGGCGAGCGGCGCGCGCAGCGCCATGCGCAACTCCGGCGGATAGTCGCGTCCGGCATGCGGCACCGACAGCACCACCGGGCTGACAGGCTCCAGGTCGCCGATCATGTCGAAGGAACGCGTCATCCGCGGCCACCCTATGGAAGCCGGCGCAGGTCCGCAACGTGTCGTCGTGGCGCGCGCGTTCACCATCTCCGCTGGTGGAAAAATCAACGCCCCTCGGGCATATTACGGCGTGAACGGGAGTTGTGGTTGCGATGATACGGATTCTGCTGGCCGAAGACGATGCGGTAATGCGCGAGTATCTTGGTCGCGCGCTCGAACGCTCGGGCTATCATGTCACATCGGTCGACCGCGGTACGGCAGCCGTGCCGCTTCTGGAGGCGGAGCGCTTCGACCTGCTGCTCACCGACATCGTCATGCCCGAGATGGACGGGATCGAGCTGGCGCAAAAGGCGCAGGAGATCGCGCCGGGGATGCGCGTGATGTTCATCACGGGCTTTGCGGCGGTCACGCTGAAGGCCGGCAACGCGATGCCGCAGGCGCGCGTCCTGTCCAAGCCGTTCCACCTGCGCGATCTGGTGCTTGAGGTCGACCGCCTGTTCGACAACGGCACTGCCAACGAGCTGATCTGACGGGGAGCGATAAAAGCGAAAAAGCCGCTTGCGTGCCTCCGGCCCACCCGCTAGAGGCGCTCCCCTACGGAGGGCGTGTAGCTCAGTGGTAGAGCACTGTGTTGACATCGCAGGGGTCGCAAGTTCAATCCTTGCCACGCCCACCACTTAAAACCCCGCCCATCTTCGGATCGGCGGGGTTTTTGATGTTTGGCGTGTCGGTCTGCCGCGGCAGGCCATCAATGCCGTCATTGTCTTTGGGGCAACGCGACGTGCGGCACCACCGGCGGCAGCTTCTCGATCACTCCGCCATGGCGAACTTCGTATCCTCCAGCGCCAGATCGACCAATGCGCGCATCGCCGCCGTCGCTCCGGCGACGTCCTGAGCCGCGATCATGTCATGAACGCGGACGTGGTCGGGCAGCGGATTGCGCGGCAGCGAGCGCGCGCGTTGCTTGAACTGCGTCGTCCAGTGGATCGCCGCGCCGATGCTCGCGCTCAGCACCATCAATGCGTCGTTGCGCGTTGCGCGCAGCACCGCATTGTGGAAGTCCTTGTCCGCCGCGCGCCCCGCCTCGGTCGCCAGCGTGTGGCGGCGCATCGATGCCAGCGCATCCTTCATTGCCTTCAGATCGGCCTTCTCGCGTCGCTGCGCTGCCAGTCCTGCCGCTGCGGGCTCCACGATGGCGCGCAGTTCGAACAGCGCGCGCACGAAGCCGATATCGGGCGCCCCCGCAAACGCCCAGGCCAGCACGTCGGGGTCGAGCAGGTTCCAGCGCTCGCGCGGCAGCACGCGCGTCCCCGCCTTCGGGCGGCTTTCGACCAGCCCCTTGGCTGCGAGCACCTGCATCGCCTCGCGGTAAGCACTGCGTGAAACGTCTAACGCTTCGGAAAAGGCGACCTCTCCCGATAGCGTATCGCCCGGCGCATATTCGCCGGACACGATCGCGGTGCCGAGCTTGTGCGCGATTGCGCCGTGCAGCCGCCGCCCGGTGCCGCGCAGCGACACGCGCTCGACCACCGCATCCGCGCTACCCTTGACGTCCTGCGCCGCGTCGCTCTCCCGATCCGCCATCACTGCCCCTTGTGATCCGCTTGTTGTTGATGTGGCAAGTGGTGTTTCAAATATCGTTGCATTGGCGTGTAGCGGATCCTAATGTCCGAGTAATGAGGAAAATGGCGGCGGGCGCAAAGATCGTCCGGTGCCGCAATCGGGAGGATAGGATGAAGGCACGTCTGTTCGCTTATGCCGGGGCGCTGGCCATGGGCTTCGCGGCGCTCACCCCCGCGGCCGCGCAGGAGACCGCGACGGTCGCGGTGCACGCCGACCGGCCGGGACCGCGGTACGACAAGCGCGTCTTCACCCAGTTCGCCGAGCATCTGGGCAACGGCATCTACGGCGGGCTGTGGGTCGGCAACGACCGCAAGATCCCCAACACCCGCGGCTTCCGCAACGACGTGGTCGGCGCGCTGCGCGACCTGGGGACCCCCGTCATCCGCTGGCCGGGCGGGTGCTTCGCGGACGAATACCACTGGCGCGAGGGCATCGGCCCCAAGAACAAGCGCCCGGTCAAGATCAACACCCATTGGGGCGGCGTGACCGAGCCGAACACCGTCGGCACGCACGAATTCTTCGACGTGACCGAGCAGATCGGCGCCGAGGTCTATATTTCCGGCAACGTCGGCAACGGCACGCCGCAGGAAATGGCCGAATGGGTCGAGTACATCACCTCCCCCGCCGGCTCGCTGGCCGACGAACGCGCCAAGAACGGCCATAAGGCGCCGTGGAAGCTGCCGTATTTCGGGATCGGCAACGAGCTGTGGGGCTGCGGCGGCAACATGAAGCCGGAATATGCCGCCGACGTCACGCGCCGCTACGCCACCTTCATCAAGGCGCCGGCCGGCACCCGGATCGAAAAGATCGCATCGGGCGCGAACGTCGACGACTATAACTGGACCGAAGTGATGATGCGCGAGGCGGGCGGGATGCTCGACGGCCTGTCGCTGCATTACTACACCGTCCCGCACAACTGGGTGAAGAAGGGTTCGGCCATCGACTTCGACGAAGGCGATTGGGCGGTCACGCTTGCCAAGACGTGGAAGATGGACGAGCTGCTCGACAAGCACACCGCCATCATGGACAAGTACGACCCCGCCAAGCGCGTCTACCTGGCGGTCGACGAATGGGGCACCTGGTACGATCAGGACCCAGGCACGCATCCGGGTTTCCTGCGCCAGCAGAACAGCCTGCGTGACGCGCTGGTCGCCGCGATCAACCTGAACATCTTCGCCAAGCATGCCGACCGCGTCCGCATGACCGCGATCGCGCAGATGGTGAACGTCCTCCAGGCGATGATCCTGACCGACGGCAACAAGATGGTGCTGACCCCCACCTATCACGTCTTCAAGATGTACAAGCCGTACATGGACGGCACCGTGCTGCCGATCGACGTGAAGTCGCCGTGGTACAACAAGGACCAGTGGGTGATGCCGGCGGTCAGCGCTTCGGCGGTCCGCGACAAGGCCGGGGTGGCGCACGTCGCGCTCGCCAATGCCGATCCCAACCGCGACATCACGGTGACGACGACGATCACCGGCCTGACCGCCTCGCGCGTCTCCGGCCAGATCCTGACCGGTCCGAAGATCAATTCGCTCAACACCTTCGACCAGCCCAACGCCGTCGTCCCCGCCGCCTTCAACGGCGCGCAGCTGAACGGCGGGCAGCTGACGGTCACGCTGCCGGCCAAGTCGGTCGTCATGCTGGACCTGAACTGATGCGCGACGCGCCGCTGCTGTCGCGCCGCCTGTTCGTCACCGGGGGCGCGGCGCTCGCCGCTGCCCCCGCGTGGGCCAGAACGCGGGGCGCGGCCCCCGCGATCGTCAACCCGCTGGTCCGTCAACGCGCCGATGCGCAGGTGTTCCGCCACACCGACGGCTGGTATTACCTGACCGGATCGGTCCCCGAATACGACCGGCTGGTGCTGCGCCGCGCGAAGACGATCGCCGGCCTGTCGACCGCGCCGGAGCGGGTGCTGTGGCGGCACGAGAAAAGCGGCGCGCTGTCGGGCTTCCTTTGGGCGCCCGAGCTGCACCTGATCGACGGACGGTGGATCATGTATTTCGCCGCGGGGCCGAGCGGGGGCGGCGAGGACGTGTTCCGCATCCGCACCCATGCGGTGGTGTGCGACGGCCAGGACCCGATGACCGGCAACTGGACGGTGCTGGGGCAGCTCCAGACGCCGTGGGACAGCTTCAATCTCGATTCGACCAGCTTCGTCCACCGTGGCCAGCGCTATCTGGCCTGGGCGCAGCGCGAGGAAGGGATCAACACCAATTCGAACCTGTACCTGGCGCCGCTGGCGACCCCGCTGACCTTCGCCGCCAAGCCCGCGCGGTTGACCATCCCGGAATTGCCGTGGGAAATCCGCGGCTTCAAGGTCGCCGAGGCGCCGGCGCTGCTGGCGCGCAACGGGCGGCTGTTCCTCACCTATTCGGCGAGCGCCACCGACGCGCGCTATTGCCTGGGGATGCTGACGGCGCGCGACGATGCCGACATCATGGACCCGGCGGCATGGCGCAAGTCGCCGGTGCCGGTGATGACGAGCGCGCCCGAGCGCAAGATCTTCGGCCCCGGCCACAACAGCTTCACGGTCGACGAGCGCGGCCGCGACATGCTGGTCTATCACGCGCGCGACTATGAGAAGATCGTCGGCGACCCGCTGTTCGACCCCAATCGCCATACCCGCGTCCAGCCGATCCGCTACGACCGCGACGGCGTGCCGCAATTCATGCCGCCCGCCGCCAACGGCCCGCTGCGCGCGGCGTAATATGTCGGACTATTGCTGGCTTCTGCATGGGGGCGGTAGCGCCCGGTGGCTGCTGGTGCGGCGATCGCCGTCGCGGGTGCACCGACTGCCGCCAAAATAGCGACGTCCGCACGCTTTGCGCTGGAAAAACCGGTGCATGATCCCGCGATCGTCGCCGATCGGAACCGCTTTTCCCGTTGGCGAGCGGGTATTCCGGACGGGGGGCGGGGGCTGAGGCAAAGCCCTCTCCCCTCTGGGGAGAGGGTTTGGGTGAGGGGTTCGGGGCCTGCAGAGAGGTTCGGTCTCGGTGAGACACCTGCCCCTCACCCAACCAGTTCCGGGTCAACATCGCCCCGCGATGTTGAGAATGTTCCGGGGGCACATTCGACTTGGAACTCCCCGGAGGGGAGAGGGCTAAGATTCGCGAGAACCCTGCTCCTCACCCGACCGGCATGACCGACCCGATGCTCCCCGAAGGGAATCGGGCCAGGAAAGGGTCAGAAACTCGCCGCGCCGTATACCTGCGAGACGTCGCCGCCCCATGCGCCGTGGTACAGGTCGAGCAGTTGCTCGGCGGGGACCTTGCCGGCGCGGACGATTTCGCGCAGCGGTTCGAGGAAGCCGGTTTCGTCCTCGCCCGACGCGCCGAACCGGGCGCGCGCCTTCAGGCCACCGTGCGCGATGTCGAGGACGGTGGCGGCGATGTCGCGCAGCTGCCCGCCGCCGGGGATCGGCGCCGACAGCCCGAGCCGCGGCACCGCATCGCGCAGCGCCTGGCGTTCGTCGAGCGTCCAGTGCTTCACGAGGTCCCACGCGGCGTCGAGCGCGGTGGTGTCGTACAGCAAGCCGACCCAGAGCGCGGGGAGCGCGCAGATGCGGTTCCACGGACCGCCGTCGGCGCCGCGCATCTCCAGAAACGTCTTGAGCCGGACTTCCGGAAAGGCGGTCGAGAGATGGTCGTCCCAATCCTCGATCGTCGGCTTCTCGCCCGGCAGCACCGACAGCTCGCCGCGCAGGAAGTCGCGGAAGCTGAGGCCCGCGGCGTCGATATACCGGCCGTCGCGATAGACGAAGTACATCGGCACATCGAGCATGTACTCGGCATAACGCTCGTAGCCGAAGCCGTCCTCGAAGACGAACGGCAGCATCCCGGTGCGCGCCGGATCGGTATCCGACCAGATGTGGCTGCGGTAGCTGAGGAAGCCGTTCGGCCGCCCTTCCGTGAACGGCGAGTTGGCGAACAAGGCGGTGGCGAGCGGTTGCAGCGCGAGCCCGACGCGGAACTTCTTGGCCATGTCGGCTTCGCTGGCATAATCCAGGTTCACCTGGATCGTGCAGGTGCGCAGCATCATGTCGAGCCCCATCGTGCCGACGCGCGGCATGTGGCGCAGCATGATCGCGTAGCGGCCCTTGGGCATGATCGGCAGCTCGGCGCGCGCCTTGTCGGGCCACATGCCGAGGCCGAGGAAGCCGATGCCGAGCTTCTCGCCGGCCTGCTTCACCTGCGCCAGGTGGCGACCGGTTTCGGCGCACGTCTGGTGCAGATTGTCGAGCGGGGCGCCCGACAGCTCGAACTGGCCGGCGGGCTCGAGGCTGACCGAGCCGTCGGCGCCGGTCAGCGCGATGATCTTGCCGCCCTCCTCCACCGGGCGCCAGCCGTGCGGCTCCAGCGCGTGGAGCAGGTCGCGGATGCCGCCGGGCTCGTCCCATGCCGGCGCATGATGGTCGGCGGTGGCGTAGACGAACTTCTCGTGCTCGGTGCCGATCCGCCAGCGCTCCGCGGGCTTCTCGCCCCCGGCGAAACGGGCGATCAGCTGGTCGCGCGATTCGATGACCGCTGCGCGCGTGTCCGAAACGGTCTTGGTCGTCATGGCCGCGCCTTACGCCGCGATGAACGGGCGCGCTAGGGTGGATCGCGTTGCGATGTGTAAAGCGCTACCAGTCGGCGCTACCAGTCTCCGGCGACCGACATCCAGATCGCGACCGCGGCGGCGGCGGCGGTGTCGGCGCGCAGGATGCGCGGGCCGAGCGCGATGCCGGTCGCGGCGGGGTGCGCGCGGATCGCGGCGCGCTCCTCGTCGTCGAAGCCGCCCTCGGGGCCGATCAGGATCGCCGCGGGGCCGGGGTGCGCGCGCATCGCCTCAGCGGCGGGGGTACCGCCCAGTTCGTCGGCGAAGAAGAGCGCGCGGTCGGCGGGCCAGTCGCGCAGCAACGCCGCCAGCTTCACCTGCTCGGCCACCTCCGGAACGGCGGTGCGGCCGCATTGCTCGGCCGCCTCGATCATGTGGGCGCGCAGCCGCTCGGTATTGGGCTTGTCGACGACGGTGCGGCGAGTGACGACGGGGACGAGCCGCGCGACGCCCAGCTCGCACGCCTTCTCCGCCATCCAGTCGACGCGGCCCTTCTTCAGCGGGGCGGCGACCAGCCACAGGTCGGGGACGGGTTCGCGATCGCGCAGGCGCTGCTGCACGTCGAGCGTCAGGTCGCGCTTGCCGACCGCGGTCGCGACCGCCAGCCACTCGCCGGTGGCGTCGTCGAACAGCTTGACCGGGTCGCCGGGCTTCGTGCGCATCACCGACACCAGGTAATGCGCCTGCGCGCCGGTCAGCGTCAGCGCGCCGGGCGCCAGCGAGGTTTCGACGAACAGCCGCGGCGTCGAGCGCGGCGGCCAGGCGGGCACCGCCCCCATTTACTTCTTCCTTCCCCGTGCCAGCAGCACGCGCGCGATCAGGAACAGGATCGCGCCGGCCAGCGCGACCGCCAGCACGACGCCCGCGACCGCACCGGCGACGCGCAGGATGGCATAGAACAGCGCCTCGAAAAACCGGCCGATCGCGACCGACAGGTGGATCACTTAGCGGCGACGCGGGTCCAGCGCTGCTCCTTGCAGCCGAAGCCGGCGAACAGGCACCCCTCCGCGACCAGCGTGTTGCGGCCTTCCAGGTGGAGCGTGCCGTCGACCTCGCGCCCGATGTCGGGGACGAAGACGGTGCCGGCCCAGCTGCCGTCCTCGTCACGCTCGAACCCGCGGAACAGCGGCGTGCCCACCAGGCGATCGGTGCCCGCCGCGGCGGCATCGGCCTTCGCCCGCTCGCTCGCCGAGACGATCGTGCCGCACATGCCGGGCTCGCCGCGGCAGGCGGCCACGCGGATGCGCACGCTGTCGGCGGCGTTGCGCCACGTGCCCGCCAGCGGATCGGCGGCGGTGGCGGCGAGCAGGGCGAACAGGGTGAACATCCGGGCGATCCTCGAAAAACGCGACGGCCCCCTATCTAGGGAGGCGGTGCGCGGGAATGAACCGCTGCGGGACTATTTCGCCGCCCAGCGGATCGCATTGGCGAGGATGCGGCGCATGTTGGGGTCGTCGTACGCTTCCGGGTTGTGGCCCAGCGCGGAGTAGAACACGTGGCCCTTCGCGCGCGGGTTGACCCACATCACCGGATGTTCGGCACCCATCGCCAGCTTCGCGCCAGGGCGGTAGCTGCCCTCGTCGACGCGCGCGAGCACGGTCATGCCGCGTGCGGCGGGATTGGCGGAGAAGGAATAATATTCGTCGCTGAGCGTCCACGGCTGCGTCACGCCGGCCATCACCGGGTGCTGCGGCCGGTCGACGACCACGCGCGCGGGCTGGATATGGTCGTCGCCGTTCGGGTGACCGATGAAGGTCGTGCCGATGATCGTGGCATCGTACCACGGTTCCTTGTGGCTGTCGTCGCCGGCGGCGTGGAGCGCCACGACGCCGCCGCCGCGCGCGACGAAGCGCGTGAACGCCGCCTGCTGCGCAGGGGTCAGGAAGTCGCCGCTGGCGCTGTTGAGCACCACCACCGCGAAACGGCGCAGGTCGCGGTCGTTGAAGACCGCGGCGTTTTCGGTCGTGAAGCTCCGGCGCCCGAGATCGCGTGCGATCCCGGCGATCACCTCGTTCGAATGCGGGATATGCTCGATGTGGCGCCAGCCGTTCGTCTTGGAGACGATCAGCACCGCGTCCTTCAACCCTGCGGGCACCGGCGGCGGGGTGGTGTCGACCACCTTCGGGGGCAGATGCGGGTTGCCGGTCGCCTGCGCCAGCGCCACGCCCAAGATCATCGCCAGTGTCTTCAGCATCATCCGTCTCCCCGCCCCTGCCTGAGCGCTATCTTCCGGCTCGCCCGCCCCGTCCGTTCGTGCCGAGCCCGTCGAAGCACGTGCCTAGCGGAGCCGGACGCTTCGGACACGTCCTTCGACAGGTTCGGGACGAACGGTGTTGGGGAGCTTAGCGCGTTGATCGGGCGGGGAAAGCGGCTTTTAGTCGGTGAGCGTGATGTGCATCGCGATGCGCTTCTCGCCGCGCGGCGCGACCTCGAACACGCCGGGCTTGTCGCGGAAGTCGCCGTCGAAGCCGTGCGGGTCGGCGATGCCGTGCCAGGGTTCGACGCAGACATAGGCCGCGCCGGGCTTGGTCCAGATCCCGAGCTTCGGCGTGTCGGGAAAGGCGATATCGAGTTGCGGCGCACCGTCGACGCCGTAGCGGACCGACTGCGACTCGACCGGATCCCAGACGAGCGCATCGTCGGTGAACAGGTCGTCGGCCAGATGCAGCACGCGCCCGTCGAGCGGCGAGGGCCGCGTCTCGGGCGCGATCGTGCCGTCCGGAGCGATGACGCGCAGCGCGGCCGGCTCGTCCCGTTCGAACGCGATCCGATGCGCAGCGCGATCCTGCCCGTAGGGGAGCGGCCAGGCGAAGGCGGGATGGAAGCCGAAGCTGGCGGGCAGCGGCTCGTCGGCGGGGTTCACCACCGTCACCTCGATCGCGAGCGTCGCGTCGCGCAGTTCGAACGCGACCTCCAGCCGGAACGCGAACGGATAGGAGGCGCGGGTCGCCTGATCGTCGGCCAGGGCGAACACCGCACGGGTCGCACCGGACTCGATCACCGAGAAGGTGCTGCGGCGCGCGAAGCCGTGCTTGGCGATCGGATATGCCTGACCGTCGATGCGGATCGCGCCGGTCGCGGTCATGCCGATCACCGGGAACAGGAGCGGCGCCCGCCCGGTCCAGAAGCGCGGGTCGGCGTCGGTCATCAGCTCGCGGCCTCGCGCGTCGGTCAGCGACGACAGCTCGGCACCGAGCGGGTTGATCGCGGCGCTCAAGGTGCCGTTCGAAATGCGGATCCAGTCGTCAGCCACGCAATTGCGCTCCCTGCTTGGCGGCGGCAGCCACCACCTTGTCGGCGATCGCCTTCAGATCGGCGTCGGTGAAGCTCTTCTCGGCGGGTTGCAGCACCACCTCGACCGCGACCGACTTGTGCCCCTCGGCCACGCCCGCGCCGGTGAACACGTCGAAGACGCGCGCGCGGACGATCGTCGCCTTGTCGGCGCCCTTCACCGCGCGCACCAGCGCGTCGGCGGTGACGTCGGCGGGAACGAGGAACGCGAAGTCGCGGCGCACCGGCTGGAGCGCGGGCGGCGCATAGGCGGGGCGCATGAAGCCGGCCCCTCGCTTCGCCGGGATCGCGTCGAGATAGAGTTCGACCGCGGCGACCTGCCCCGAGAGGTCGAACGCCTTCATCACCGCCGGGTGGACCGCGCCGAACGCGGCCAGCACGGTCTTCGGCCCGAGCCGCAGCGTGCCCGAGCGGCCGGGATGGAAGGCCGCGCCCGCGTCGCCCATCACCTGAAGGTTGTCGACCGGCGCGCCGGCGGCGGCGAGCAGCGCCAGCGCCTCGGCCTTGGCGTCATAGGCGTCGAACGCGGCCGCCTTGCCCTCGCGCCAGCCGCGCGGGCGGCGATCACCGGCGAGCACGACGCCCAGGGTCGCGCGCTCGGCATCGGGCAGGTAGCGGCGGCCGATCTCAAACAGCCGCACCGTTTCCGCGCCCTGCCGCAGGTTGCGCTCGACGGCGGACAGCAGGCCGGGGAGCAGCGACGGGCGCATCACCTTCAGCTCCTCGCTGATCGGGTTCGCCAGGCGCCACGCCGCCTCGCCGAAGGGCGCGACCTGCTTTTCGCTGAGGAAGCTCCACGTCACCGCTTCGTCGAGCCCGCGTGCGGCGGCGGCGCGGCGGGTGCGGCGCTCGATACGCTGATCGGGCGTGGCGGTCGGGCGCGCGACGCCGGGGACGCGCGGCAGCGGGACGGGCGCGACCTTGTCGATCCCCTCGATGCGGATCACTTCCTCGACCAGATCGGCGGTGCCGTCGATATCGCGCCGCCACGTCGGGGGCGTGACGTTCCACGCGTCGTCGACCGTGAAGCCGAGCGAGGCGAGGATCGCACGCTGCCGCTCCGGCGCGACCGCCAGCCCGCCGAGCGTTTCCGCGCGCGCCGGATCGTAGGCGTAGCTGCGGGTGCCGAGCGGCGGTTCGCCCGCGCGTGTGACGCCGCTGGCGGTGCCGCCGCAATATTCGAGGACCAGGAAGGTCGCGATCGCGAGGCCATCGTCGAGGAACGCCGGATCGACCCCGCGTTCGAAGCGCTGGCGCGCGTCGCTGGTCAGCGCGAGCTTCTGCCCGGTCCGTGCGATCGCCTCCGGGGTGAAGTACGCACATTCGATGACGACGTCGGTGGTCGTCTCCGACACGCCCGAATGCGCACCGCCCATGATCCCGCCGATGTCGTGGACCGCGACGTCGTCGGCGATCACCGTCATGCCGGCTGACAGCGTATAGGTCTTGCCGTTGAGCGCCTCGACCGTCTCGCCGTCCTTGGCCTGCCGCGCGACGAGGCCGCCCGACAGCTTCGCCTTGTCATAGACGTGCAGCGGACGGCCGAGGTCGACGGTCAGGTAGTTGGTAATGTCGACCAGCGCCGAAATCGGCTTCTGCCCGATCGCGCGCAGCCGCTTCGTCATCCACGCCGGCGCGTCGCCGTTGCGAAGGCCGCGCACCTCCTGGGCGTAGAAGGCCGGGCAGCCGGCGGGGTCCTCGATCCGCACCTCCGGCCCCGCGCCCTCGCCTGCGACCTCGGGCACGATCGGCGCGACCAGGGTGCCGAGCCCGGCGGCGGCGAGGTCGCGCGCGATGCCGTGGACGCCCATGCAATCCTGCTTGTTGGGCGTCACGGACACCTCGATCACCGGATCGCCGAGCCCGGCGTAATCGGCGAAGGACGTGCCGACCGGCGCATCCGCGGGCAGTTCGATGATGCCGTCGTGATCGTCGCCCAATTCCAGCTCGCGCGTCGAGCACATCATGCCGTTCGATTCGACGCCGCGGATCGCCGCGACCTTCAGCACCATGCCGTTGGCGGGCACCGCCGCGCCGGGCTTGCCGAACACGCCGACCAGCCCGGCGCGCGCGTTGGGGGCGCCGCAGACGACCTGTAGCGGACCGTCACCGGCATCGACCGACAGCACCTGCAACTTGTCGGCCCGCGGATGGCGCTCGGCGGTGAGCACGCGCGCGACGGTGAAGCCGTCCAGCTTCGCGGCGGGATCGGTGACGCCCTCCACCTCCAGCCCGATGTTGGTGAGCGCGACCAGGATCTCGCCCAGCGAGGCGGTGGTCTCGAGATGGTCCTTGAGCCAGGAAAGGGTGAATTTCATGCGTCTCTACTTCCGTCGTCCCAGCGCGTGCCGGGGCCTTTCTGGGGCGGGCGTAACGTCGACCCGCGGGAGACCCCGGCTTTCGCCGGGGTGACGTGCGTGGCTCAGGCCGGCGTTCCCACGCCGCCCGACAGCGTCGGCACGTCGAGCGCGCTGAACCCGTAATGCTTCAGCCAGCGGATATCGCCGTCGAAGAAGGCGCGCAGATCGTCCATGCCGTATTGCAGCATCGCCAGCCGGTCGATCCCGCAGCCGAACGCGAAACCCTGCCACTCGTCGGGATCGAGCCCGCACGCGGCGATCACCTTCGGATGGACCATGCCGCTGCCCAGCACTTCCATCCAGCCGCCGTCGCCCTTCGTCGGATCGCCGCCGATCACGCGCTTGCCCTTCACGATCGAATAGCCGACGTCGACCTCCGCCGAGGGTTCGGTGAAAGGGAAATAGCTGGGGCGCAGCCGCAGCACGATGTCGTCGCGCTCGAAGAACGCCTTGAGGAAGGTCTCGAGCGTCCATTTCAGGTGGCCGAGCGTGATGCCCTTGTCGATCACCAGCCCTTCGACCTGATGGAACATCGGGGTGTGGGTGGCGTCGCTGTCGGAGCGATAGGTGCGGCCCGGCGCGATGATGCGGATCGGCGGCTTGTTGGCCAGCATCGTGCGGATCTGCACCGGCGAGGTGTGGGTGCGCAGGACGCGCGGCGTCTCGCGGTCGTGCTGCGCATCGGCCGACGACGGGCTCTGCCCGTCGCGGTCCGCTCTCGCTGGCTGCTCGAGATAAAACGTGTCGTGCATGGCGCGCGCCGGGTGCGTTTCGGGGATGTTGAGCGCACCGAAATTGTGCCAGTCGGTCTCCATCTCCGGCCCGCTGGCCACCGCGAAGCCGAGGTCGGCGAAGATCTCCGCGAGTTCGTCCATCACCTGGCTGACCGGGTGGACGGTGCCGGCGAGCGGCGCGTCGGCGGGCAGCGTCATGTCGAGCGCCTCGCTGGCGAGTTGCGCGTCGAGCGCGACCTGTTCGAGGTGCGCCTTGCGGGCGGCGATCGCAGTCGTGACCGCCTCGCGAAGCCCGTGGATCGCGGGGCCGCGGGTCTGGCGTTCCTCCGGCGACAGCGCGCCCATCGTCTTGAGCAGCTGCGTGACGCGCCCCTGCTTGCCGAGCGCATCGACGCGCACCGCCTCCAGCGCGTCGAGCGAGGCGGCGGCGTCGATCGCGACCAGCAGATGGGTCTTCAGGTCGTCGGTGTCGGTCATCGTGTCATCCGTCATGCATGCCGTCCAAGCCGATGCTTGGCCCCAAGTCCAGCCATTGCGGGTTCGTTTCCTCGATCAGCCGCAGCTTCCAGTCGCGATTCCATTTCTTCAGCTGTTTCTCACGGTGGATGGCGGCGTCCATCGTATCGGCGACCTCATACCAGACGAGGCGCGTGATGTCGTAGCGCTCGGTGAAGCCCTTGAAGGTGCCGTCGCGGTGCTGGATGAGGCGGGTGAGCAGGTTTGACGTAACACCAATATAGAGCGTGCCGTGCGGACGGCTGGCGAGGACGTAGACGCACGGTTGTCGCTTCATTCCCGCCCCCTCGCCCGTCATTCCCGCGAAGGCGGGAATCCAGAACCTCTGACCTACCGGCTCTTGCGGAGACCTGCGCGTCTGGATTCCCGCCTGCGCGGGAATGACGAACTCAGGCAACCACACCGGCCAAAGAAAAAGGGCGCCGGTGTTGCCACCGACGCCCTTTCGTCGTCTCAACCGTCACGCCGTCAGACGGATCGGCGTTGCCGGTCCGCTGCCCGCCGTGACGAGTCCCGCGCCTGCTGTCGCAGGCGCGGGCCGCCCGCACTTACGCGGCCTGCGGGAGCGCCGCCTTCGCCTGCGCGATGATGGCGCTGAACGCCTCGCCTTCGTGCATCGCGATGTCGGCCAGGACCTTGCGGTCCAGCTCGACGCCGGCCAGCTTCAGGCCGTGCATGAACTGGCTGTAGGTCAGCCCCTCGGCGCGGACGCCGGCGTTGATGCGCTGGATCCACAGGCCGCGGAAGGTGCGCTTCTTCACCTTGCGGTCGCGATAGGCGTACTGGCCGGCCTTCTCGACCGCCTGACGGGCGACGCGGATCGTGTTCTTGCGACGACCGCGATAGCCCTTGGCCTGTTCCAGGATGTTCTTGTGCTTGGCGCGGGTGGTTACGCCCCGCTTGACGCGTGCCATGGTCTAGTCCTCCTCGTCGCTCAGTTCAGGCCGTACGGCGCCCAGGCCTTCACCGTCGCGGTGTCGGCCTTCGACAGCACCGTGGTGCCGCGGTTCTGGCGGATGTACTTGGCGTTGTGGCTGATGAGGCGGTGACGCTTGCCCGCGACGCCGTGCTTGATCTTGCCGGTGGCGGTGAGCTTGAAGCGCTTCTTCACGCCGCTCTTGGTCTTGAGCTTGGGCATTTTCATCCTTTCTGCTGCGAGGATCGACTGAGACGGCCGCGGCAGCCCCAGGTGGCCGGGCCGTCCGTATCCGCCGATCGCTCGGGAAGCGGGCCGCATAGCGAGGGTCGCGCGCAAAAGCAACCGGCCCGCGATCTGGCATGGGGGAACCGCCCCGCCCGCTTCGCGATTGTACCGCGATGGCAACGACCGCGCCCCCCTCCATCGGGCCTACGCCGACCCGGCCCCGCCGGTGGAAGCGAATCGCGCGCAACGTCGCGATCGGGACGGTCGCGGTGCTCGCCGCGGTGTGGCTGGTGCTGTTCGTCACCAAGGGCCGGTTTCTGCGCGGCACGTTCGAGAACGTCGTAGGCAAGCTGACGAACCGGCAGGTGACGGTCGGCGGCGACTTCCAGCTGTATTTCGCGCCGCTCAAGATCAAGTTCGTCGCCGAGAAGCTGGCGATCAGCAACCCCGCCTGGGCGACGCGCCCGCACCTGTTCACCGCCGACCGCATCGACACGCGGATCGCGCCCTTGTCGCTGCTGTTCGGCAAGCGGCGGCTGTACTGGCTGGACCTGACGAACGGCGCGGTCGACCTGGAATGGAACCGCGCGCACGATTCAAACACCTGGACGTTCGGCGACGGCAAGGGCGGCAAGCCGCTCGATCTGCCGCGGATCGACCGCGCGACCGTCGTCGGGACGCAGGTGCGCTACCTCGACCCGCGGATGCGGCTGCTGACGGAGGTGAAACTCGACACGATCCGCTCCACCGACGCCCGGATCGGCGAGGCCGTCGGTCTGAGCGGCGGCGGGCAGTTGCGCGACACGCCGTTCACAGTTGTCGCGCGGCTGCTGTCCCCCGATGCCACGGTCGCACGCGGCAAGAACGAGCTGGTGCTGCGCGCACGCGCCGCGGGCAACACGATCGACGTCGCCGGCACGTTGCCCAGCATCGCCGCGATCGAGGACGTGCCGCTGGCGGTAAAGGCACGCGGGCGCAACCTGTCGACGCTGCTCGACATCATCGGCGTCGTGATCCCGAACACGCGGACCTACACGCTGACCGCGCAACTGGTGCAGAGCGGGCAGGAATATCGCTTCACGCGGATGCGCGGGCGGTTCGGCGACAGCGATCTGGCCGGCCGGCTGACGATCACCAACGGCGAACGGCTGCACCTCGATTCGGCGCTGACCACGCGCACGCTCGACATCGTCGATGCCGCGCCGTTCATCGGCTACAACCCGGACATCGTCGCGGAAAAGGGCGCGGTCGCCGCCGCCGCCGCGACCGGCGCGGCACCGGCGCGGATCCTGCCCGACGCCGCGTTGCCGATCGCAACGATGCAGCGGTTCGACGCCGACCTCAAATGGCACATCGACCGCGTGCGGTCGAAGCGGTTGCCGATCGGCGACATCGACATGGTGCTGGACCTCGAGCGCGGCCGGCTGGCGCTGTCGCCGCTGACGATGGCGATGGCGCGCGGCAACCTGGCGACCGACATGATCTTCGACACGCGCCAGCGACCGAGCGCGGTCAGCTATGACGTGCGGCTCGCGCCCACCCCGCTCGGGCGATTGCTGGCCGGCTACGGCGTGGCCGAATCGGGGACCAGCGGCACGGTGCGCGGGCGCATCCAGCTGAAAGGGCGCGGCGACACGATCCACGACTCCCTGGCGACCTCGAACGGGCGGATCGCCTTCGTCATCCCGACCGGAACCTTGTGGACCCGCAACGTCCAGCTCGCCGAGATCGACCTGGGCACCTTCGTCCAGAAGATGTTCGAGGACGAGTTGAAGGAGCCGGTGCAGATGAACTGCGGGCTGGTCGCCTTCACCGTCCGCAACGGCGTGGCAGCGACGGACCCGATCCTGATCGACACCAAGAAGAACGTCATCCTCGGCAACGGCGGCTTCAGTTTCAGGAGCGAGGCGCTCGACCTCGCCTTCCGCGCCGATGCGAAGAAGTTCAGCCTGTTCTCCGGCCAGTCGCCGGTCGGGGTGACGGGCTATTTCGCGTCCCCGTCGCTCGAGGTCATTTCGCCGCAGCTGGTGGCGCGCGCCGGGGCGGGACTCGGTCTCGCGCTGGTGGCGACGCCGGTCGCGGCGCTGCTGGCGTTCGTCGATCCGGGCGACGCGAAGGCGGCGCAATGCGGGCCGATCCTGGCGGGCAAGACCGCCGCCGCGCAGCGCGACAAGGACGGCAACCCGCGCAAGGACGTCGGCGCGGGGAAGGTCGAGGGAGCCAAGCGCAAGAAGTTCCTGGGTATCTTCTGACGTGCACGCCTTTGCCGCCCTGCTGGACGCGCTGATCTACACACGGTCGCGCAACGCCAAGCTGAAGCTGATCGGCGATTATCTGCGCGCGACGCCCGATCCCGATCGCGGCTGGGCGATGGCGGCGCTGACCGGCGAGCTCGATCTGCCGGGGGTGAAGCCGGCGGTGATCCGCGCCCTGATCGAGTCGCGGGTCGACCCGGTGCTGTTCCGGATGAGCCGCGATTATGTCGGCGACACCGCCGAGACGGTCGCGCTGCTGTGGCCCGAACCCGACCCGCCGCCAGCGGAGGCGCCGCCGTCGGCGCATGTTCCGCACCGGTCCGATCACCAAGGACCGTTCGCCCCGAGCGTGTCGACGGGCGTGCCGCGGGACACGCGCCTCGACACGCTCAGCACGAACGGCAAAGGGGATACGCGTCGCGCAGGCGATGTTCTGAGCGTCGGCGATGTCGTCGACCGGCTGGCGCATCTGTCCCGCTCCGACGCGCCCGCCGCGCTGGCGGCGATGCTCGACCGGCTGGATGCCGACGAACGATTCGCGCTGCTCAAGATGGCGACCGGTGCGTTGCGCGTCGGCGTGTCGGCGCGGCTCGCCAAGCAGGCGCTGGCCGATGCGTTCGGGCTGGACGTCGAGGCCGTCGAGGAAGTGTGGCACGGGCTGGAGCCGCCCTATCCGACACTGTTCGCCTGGGCGGAGGGGACCGGCACGCAGCCGACCGCCGCCGACGTGCCCGTCTTTCGCCCGTTCATGCTCGCGCATCCGCTCGAGGATCTGCGCGTCGACCTGACCGATTATGTCGCGGAATGGAAATGGGACGGCATCCGCGTCCAGATCGTGCATGTGCCGGGCGCGGACGGCGGCGAGACGCGGCTCTACAGCCGCACCGGCGACGACGTGACGCGCGCCTTTCCCGATGTCGCCGCCGCCTTCGCCACGCATGGCGTCGTCGACGGCGAGTTGATGGTGAAGGGCGATGTCCAGGGCGGCGGGCTGGAGGACGGCGGCGGGGCGGCGAGCTTCAACGCATTGCAGCAGCGGCTGGGGCGCAAGCAGGTCTCTGCGAAGATGCTCGCCGAATCGCCGGCGTTCGTGCGGCTCTACGATATCCTCTTCGACGGCGCGGAGGACCTGCGCGCGCTGCCGTGGACCGAGCGGCGCGCGCGGCTGGAGGCGTTCGTCGCGCGGCTCGACCCTGACCGCTTCGATCTGAGCCGCGTGGTCGAGGCGGCGGATTTCACCGCGCTGGAGGGCATCCGCGCCGGTGCGCGCGACGCCGCGATCGAGGGGATGATGCTGAAGCGGCGCGATTCCCCCTATGTGGCGGGGCGGCGCACCGGATTGTGGTACAAATGGAAGCGCGATCCGCTGACCGCCGATTGCGTGATGATGTATGCGCAGCGCGGCAACGGGCGGCGATCGAGCTGGTACAGCGACTATACGTTCGGGTGCTGGACGGAAAACGGCGAGCTGCTGCCGGTCGGCAAGGCGTATCAGGGGATCACCGACCAGGAGATCGCGCAGCTCGACCGGTTCGTGCGCCAGCATACGGTGGGCCGCTTCGGGCCGGTGCGCGAGGTCGAGAAGTCGCTGGTGCTGGAGATCGCGTTCGATTCGATCCACGAATCGAAGCGGCACAAGTCGGGCGTGGCGATGCGCTTCCCGCGGATCGTGCGGATACGGACCGACAAGCCGGCGGCGGAGGCGGATACGCTGGCGGGGTTGCAGCGGTTGATTACGTGAGTTGATTCGCCGTCGCCCTTCGTCATCCCCGCGCCCCTGCCCTTCGTCATCCCCGCGCAGGCGGGGATCCAGACGCGCAGGTGTTCGCAAGGGCCGGACGGTCAGAGGTTCTGGATTCCCGCCTGCGCGGGAATGACGGAAGAAGAGCGGGAATGACGGGAGGAGAGGCGCGGGGATGACGGGAGGGGACGGGCACGACGCAGCACGCCAAGGACTGTCCCCCGCCCCCCGCTTCTGGCAAAGCGCCGCCCCATGAGCTTCAACACCTTCGGCCGCGTGTTCCGTTTCACCACCTGGGGCGAGAGCCATGGGCCGGCGCTGGGCGCGGTCGTCGACGGGTGTCCGCCGGGTATCGCGCTGAGCGAGAGCGACATCCAGCCGTGGCTCGATCGCCGCCGCCCCGGCCAGTCGCGCTTCACCACGCAGCGTCAGGAACCCGATCAGGTGCGCATCCTGTCGGGCGTGTTCGAGGGGCGGACCACCGGCACCCCGATCAGCCTGATGATCGAGAACGTCGACCAGCGATCGAAGGATTATTCCGCGATCGCGCAGGCCTATCGCCCCGGCCACGCCGATTACGCCTATGACGCCAAATACGGCTTTCGCGACTATCGCGGCGGCGGGCGCTCGTCGGCGCGCGAGACCGCGGCGCGGGTCGCGGCCGGCGCGGTGGCGCGGCTCGCCATCCCGCAGGTCCGCGTGCGCGCATGGGTGGAGGCGATCGGCGGCGACGCGATGGATTATGCCGCGTTCGACGATGCGCAGATCGACGCCAATCCGTTCTTCTGCCCCGACGCCGGTGCGGCCGCGCGCTGGGAGGAAAAGATGGATGCGGCGCGCAAGGCGGGATCGTCGCTGGGCGCGGTGATCGCATGCGAGGCGACCGGCGTGCCGGCGGGCTGGGGCGCGCCGCTCTATGCCAAGCTCGACAGCGAACTGGCCGCCGCCTGCATGTCGATCAACGCGGTCAAGGGCGTCGAGATCGGCGACGGCTTCGCCGCCGCGGCCTTGTCGGGCGAGCAGAATGCCGATGCGATGCGCCCCGGAGCCGACGGTGTGCCCGAGTTCCTCGCCAACCATGCCGGCGGGATCGCGGGCGGGATCGCGACCGGGCAGCCGATCCGCGTGCGCGTCGCGTTCAAGCCGACCAGCTCGATCCTGACCCCCGTCGCCAGCATCACCCGCGACGGGACCGCGACCGAGGTGATGACCAAGGGCCGCCACGACCCGTGCGTCGGCATCCGCGGCGTGCCGGTGGTGGAGGCGATGGTCGCGCTGGTGCTCGCCGACCAGGCCTTGCTCCACCGCGCACAATGCGGCATGCATTAGGACGTTTGCGCGAAACGTCAGGAACGTTCGGCTTTGCCGCTTCGTTGACGGGCCATTCCATGAAGGAGAGGTTCGATGCGTTCCTATATCGCGATCACGACCGCTGCCCTGTTGCTGCCTGCCGCCGCCATCGCCCAGACGACCGGCGGCACCGCCGGTGGTGGCGGCACGATGGGTCAGGCGGGGGGCCAGGCGGGCGGTCAGACCGGTGGCACCATGGGCGGCGGCACGATGGGCGGCACGATGCAGCAGCCCGGCGGGACGATGGGCGGATCGACGACCGATCCGATGACCACGTCGCCGCAGACCAGCACGCCGAGCACCAGCACCGACACCCGCTCGTCCACCACCTCGCGCCGCGGCACCCGCAACCGCAGCACGACGACGACCGGCCCCGACGCGGTGACCAACTCGCGCACGACGCTGGGCCAGCCGCAGCAGGGACAGCCGACCGAATCGACCAACACGCCGCTGGAACAGCTGCCGCAGGGCGGCGCGGCGGGCACGACGACGCAGCCGGGACCGCGCAACTAAGCCGCCGACCGGTTGCGAAGAAGGGGCGGCGGGACATCATCCCGCCGCCCTTTCCGTATCAATCCGCGAACGGATCGCGGACGAGGATCGTGTCGGCGCGTTCGGGGCTGGTCGAGACCAGCGCCACCGGGCAGCGGATCAGCTCCTCGACGCGGCGGATGTACTTGATCGCCTGCGCCGGCAGATCGGCCCAGCTGCGCGCACCCGCGGTCGATTCGTGCCAGCCCTCCATCGTCTCGTAGACCGGTTCGACCAGCGCCTGATCGGCGGCGTGCGCGGGATAATAATCGATCACCTGCCCGCGCAGGCGGTAGCCGGTGCAGATCTTCACCTCCTCGAAGCCGTCGAGGACGTCGATCTTGGTCAGCGCGATGCCGGTGATCCCGCCGACCGCCGCCGATTGCCGCACCAGCACCGCATCGAACCAGCCGCAGCGGCGCTTGCGTCCGGTGACGGTGCCGAACTCGTGCCCGCGCGTGCCGAGCCGCTCGCCGGTGTCGTCGTCGAGCTCGGTCGGGAACGGGCCGGAGCCGACGCGGGTGGTATAGGCCTTGGCGATCCCCAGCACGAAGCCGACCGCCGCCGGCCCCAGCCCCGACCCGCCCGCCGCACTGCCCGCGATCGTGTTCGAGGAGGTGACGAACGGATAGGTGCCGTGGTCGATGTCGAGCAGCACGCCCTGCGCGCCCTCGAACAGGATGCGCTTGCCGCTTTCCTTGGCGATGTTCAGGTCGCGCCACACCGGACGCGCGAACGGCAGCACGAACCCGGCGATGTCGCGCAGTTCGGCGACCAGCGCGTCGCGGTCGATCGGCGGCTCGCCGAACCCGGCGCGCAACGCGTCGTGGTGCGCGGTCAGCCGGTCGAGCTGCGGCCCGAGATCGTCGAGATGCGCCAGGTCGCAGACGCGGATCGCGCGGCGGCCGACCTTGTCCTCATAGGCCGGGCCGATCCCGCGCCGCGTCGTCCCGATCTTGCCCGCGCCGCTGGCATCCTCGCGCAGCCCGTCGAGGTCGCGGTGGAAGGGCAGGATCAGCGCGCAATTATCGGCGATGCGCAGCGTCTCCGGCGTGGCGGTGACGCCCTGCGCCGCCAGCCGTTCGATCTCCGCCTTCAGCGCCCAGGGATCCAGCACCACGCCGTTGCCGATCACCGACGGCGTGCCGCGCACGATGCCCGAGGGAAGCAGCGAGAGCTTGTACACGTTCTCGCCGACGACCAGGGTGTGCCCGGCATTGTGCCCGCCCTGGAAGCGGACGACCATGTCGGCGCGCTCGGCCAGCCAGTCGACGATCTTGCCCTTGCCCTCGTCGCCCCATTGCGCGCCGATGACTGCCACATTTGCCATGGATGCGATTCCCCGCCTGCCGCTGCGGACCCGCGCGCCCTTCGACAGGACTCGGCACGCGGGCGGTTCAGGAATGTCGGGGGCGCGGGTAGCGGGGCGGCCGTCCCGGGTCAACGGGCTGGTTGACGCCGCGGCGGCGCACGCGGCACGCTGCGCACGCAAGGGGGGTGCGCGATGCGGGGATGGATGACGCTGGGGGCGGCCGCGGCGATGGCGGCGGCACCGGCGGCGGCGAAGGACTTCCGGGTCGGGCAACCGGCGCCGGCGGTCGAGCTGACGCTGGTCGACGGGACGAAGACGACGCTGGCCGAGCACAAGGGCGAGGTGATCGTCATCAACTTCTGGGCGACGTGGTGCGTGCCGTGCCGGCAGGAGCTGCCGCTGCTCGACGCCTATTACCGCCGCTTGCGCGACCATGGGCTGCGCGTCTTCGCGATCACCACCGAGGGGTCGCTGCCGCTGTACCGGATGAAGGAGCTGTTCGCGGCCATGGCGATCCCGTCCGTCCGGCGGGTGAAGGGCGTGCCGGTCGCGATGACCGCGGTGCCGACCAACTATATCGTCGATCGCGCCGGGGTGGTCCGATACGCGAAGGCGGGCGCGTTCGCGCTCGACGACCTCAATCGCGAACTCGTGCCGCTGCTCAACGAGCGCCCGCCGGCGGGATAGCGGCAGGCGCTACAGCGCGCGCGCCTCGCCGGCGGCGTAGAAGTGCGTGCAGACCTGCGCCTCGGGCGTGTCGCCGGGCTCGAGCGCGGCGACCGTCACCCAGCCCGCCGCGCGCATCCGCGCCGCCTCCGCCGCGGGCGTGCCGAACGGCACGAACAGGCGACGGCGATCGCCGGCCGGCTGCTCGCCGACCAGCCGGTCCGCGTAGAGCGAGAAGCCGATCGCGGCCTCCTCCGCGCCGCCTTCGTGGACGACCGCATAGGTGCCGCCGCGCCCGATCTCGGCGTTCGCGGCGCCGCCGAACAGCGAGAAGCCGAGCCACGTCTTATACTCGAACCCGTGCCGCTCGGTCGGGTCGAGCGTCAGCGCGACCCGCCCCCCGCCCCCCGCCTTGACCGCCGCCGCGATCGCCGCGAGCCCGTCGATCCGCGAGGCGAGCACGCCGTCGCGGTCGAGCGCGCGCAACCGCGCGAGCGCCTGGTCGAACGGCCCCGCGGCCTCGATCAGCGGGAGATAATCGGGCGCGAACGCCGCGACGGCGCCGGCATCCTTGGCATCGAGCAGCTGGCGCAGCGTGTCGATCCGCTCCGGCGCGATCGGCAGCGGCCCGGCGGCGAGCGTGTCGACCACGTCGGGAAGCGTGAAGTCGATCGAGGCGTCGGCGACGCCCGCCGCCTCCAGCGCGTCGATGGCAACCGTCACGATCTCCTGCGCGGCGGCGACCGAATCGAGCCCGAGCAACTCGGCGCCGATCTGCCGCGTCTCGCGCGCAGGCGACAGCTGGCTGGCGCGCAGCTTGAGCACCGCGCCGGCATAGCTGAGCCGGACGGGGCGCGGGTGGTGGCCCATGCGGGTCGCGGCGATCCGCGCGACCTGCGCGGTCAGGTCCGGGCGGATCGCGAGCGTCCGCTGCGACACCGGATCGACGAAGCGCACCGCGTCGTGAAGCGCCCCGGCCTTGAGCCGCGTGCCGAGCGCCTCCGTGAACTCGGCGAGCGGCGGATCGACGCGCTCATAGCCGTGTGCACGGATGGCGGCGAGCATCCGCCCCTCGATCGCGGCGGCGGCGTCGGCGAAGGGCGGGAGGCGGTCGCGGAGGCCTTCGGGGAGGAGCGCGGTCATTATAGCCCTCTCCCCTCAGGGGAGAGGGTTGGGTGAGGGGCAGTCGTCAACGCGACGGCAATAATCTGAAGCACCCCGTCCAAATTCATCGTCACATCCGCATTCGTGAAACGCATGACGCGGTAGCCGTGCGCTTCGAGCCACGCCGTTCGCCGGTCATCTCGCGATTGGTCGGTGTGGGTGTCGCCGTCAACCTCGATCACCAGCTTCAACGTGCGCGCGCAGAAATCGAGGATGTACGGACCGGCGGGAACCTGGCGGGTGAACTTGATGCCATTGAGGCGACCACCGCGAAGCGCGAGCCACAGGCGGGTTTCCGGCTCGGTCATCTCGCGCCGCATCCTGCGGGCGCGGTCGAGGAGGAGGGGGTCGGTTTGCATCGGCTCGCACCATCATTGACGGTGGCGTGCGCGGCAACCCCTCACCCAACCCTCTCCCCATAGGGGAGAGGGCTTTAGGTCGCTCTAGCCCTCTCCCCCTCGGGGAATTCCGGGTCGAATGTGCCCCCGGCACATTCTCAACATCGCGGGGCGATGTTGACCCGGCACTGGTTGGGTGAGGGGCGGGGTCTCACCGAGACCACCCCGCCCCTTCACATCAGAACGACAGCCCCATCGCCGTCTTCACGCCCGGCAGCGCCTTGACCTTCGCCAGCAGCTCCGCGTCGACCGCTTCGTCCACCGACAGCAGCAGCACCGCCTCGCCGCCGGCCTCGCGCCGGCCGAGGTGGAAGGTGCCGATGTTGACGCCCGCCTCGCCCAGCAACGTGCCGATCCGGCCGATGAAGCCCGGCGCGTCCTCGTTGACGACGTAGAGCATCGGGCCGGCGAGATCGGCCTCGACCTTGATCCCGAACAGCTCGACCAGCCGCGGCGCGCTGTCGCCGAACAAGGTGCCGGCCACCGAGCGCTCGCCGTCGGCGGTGCGGACCGCGACGCGCAGCAGCGTGTGGTAGTCGCCCTCGCGCTCGGTGCGGATCTCGCGCACCTCCATCCCGCGCTCGCGCGCCAGCAGCGGCGCGTTGACCATGTTCACCGTGTCGGTCTGCTGGCGCAGGAAACCGGTCAGCACCGCACTGGTCACCGGCTTCGGATTGAGATCCGCCGCGGCGCCCTCGCGGTGGATCGACACGCGGTCGATCGCACCGGTCGCGAGCTGCCCGACCAGCGAGCCGAGCTTTTCGGCCAGGCCCATGTACGGGCGCAGCTTCGGCGCTTCCTCCGCCGACAGGCTGGGCACGTTCAGCGCGTTGGTGACGCCGCCCGAGACGAGGTAATCGGCCATCTGCTCGGCGACCTGGATCGCGACATTCACCTGCGCCTCGGTGGTCGAGGCGCCCAGATGCGGGGTGGAGACGAAGTTCGGGGTGCCGAACAGCGGGCTGTCCTTGGCCGGCTCGGTCACGAACACGTCGAGCGCGGCGCCGGCGATATGGCCGGAATCCAGCCCTTCCTTGAGCGCCGCCTCGTCGATCAGCCCGCCGCGCGCGCAATTGACGATGCGCACGCCCTTCTTCGTCTTGGCGAGATTCTCCGCCGACAGGATGTTGCGGGTCTGGTCGGTCAGCGGCGTGTGGAGCGTGATGAAGTCGGCGCGCGCCAGCAGCTCGTCAAGCGTCACCTTGGTCACGCCCAGCTCGACCGCGCGCTCCTCGGTGAGGAACGGGTCGAAGGCGACGACCTTCATCTTCAGCCCCAACGCGCGGTCGGCGACGATCGAGCCGATGTTGCCCGCGCCGATCAGCCCTAGCGTCTTGCCGGTCACCTCGACGCCCATGAAGCGGTTCTTCTCCCACTTGCCCGCCTGCGTCGAGGCGTCCGCCTCCGGCAGCTGGCGCGCGAGCGCGAACATCAGCGCGATGGCGTGTTCGGCGGTGGTGATCGAATTGCCGAACGGGGTGTTCATCACGACCACGCCCTTGGCGCTGGCGGCGGGAATGTCGACGTTGTCGACGCCGATCCCGGCGCGGCCGACCACCTTCAGGTTCGCCGCGTGCTCGAGGATGTCCTTGGTGACCTTGGTCGAGCTGCGGATCGCGAGGCCGTCATACTCGCCGATGATCGCCTTCAGCTCGTCGGGGGTCTTGCCGGTGATCTCGTCCACCTCGACCCCGCGTTCGCGGAAGATCTCGGCAGCGCGCGGGTCCATCTTGTCGGAAATCAGTACCTTGGGCATATTCATTCCCTTTCGGAAACGGCCGTCATCCCCGCGGAGGCGGGGATCCAGAACCTCTGACGTTGCGGCTCCAACGACGACCTGCGTGTCTGGATTCCCGCCTTCGCGGGAATGACGAAGTTAAGAGTCAGCCCGCCTTCGCGGTCGCGTAGGCCCAGTCGAGCCACGGCCCGAGCGCCTCGATATCGGCGGTGTCGACGGTGGCGCCGCACCAGATGCGCAGGCCCGCGGGCGCGTCGCGGTATCCGGCGACGTCATAGGCGGCGTCTTCCTTTTCGAGGAGCGCGGCGAACTTCTTGATGAAATCGGTATCCGCACCCTCGACGGTCAGGCAGACGCTGGTCTTCGACCGCGATGCCTCGTCCTGCGCCAGATGACCGAGCCAGTCGCGCTCGGCGACGATCTTGTCGAGCGCGGCGGCATTGGCATCGGAACGCGCGATCAGCCCGCGCCCATCACCATTCGGGCCAAGCCCCCTGGCCCATTCCAGCGCCCAGATCGCATCCTCGACCGCCAGCATCGACGGCGTGTTGATCGTCTCGCCCTTGAACACGCCCTCGGCCAGCTTGCCCTTCGAGACGAGGCGGAAGACCTTGGGCAGCGGCCAGGCGGGGGTGTAGTTCTCCAGCCGCTCGACCGCGCGCGGGCCCAGGATCAGCACGCCGTGCGCCCCCTCGCCGCCCAGCACCTTCTGCCAGCTGAAGGTCGCGACGTCGATCTTGTCCCACGGCAGGTCGTAGGCGAACACGCCCGAGGTCGCGTCGGCGAAGCTGAGTCCTTCGCGATCGTCGGGGATCCAGTCGCCGTTCGGCACGCGCACGCCGCTGGTGGTGCCGTTCCAGGTGAACAGCACGTCGTTCGACCAGTCGACCTGCGCCAAGTCGGGCAACTGGCCGTAGTCGGCACGGATGACGGTCGGATCGATCTTGAGCTGCTTGACCGCGTCGGTCACCCAGCCTTCGCCGAAGCTTTCCCACGCCAGCGCGGTGACCGGACGCGCGCCCAGCATCGTCCACATCGCCATCTCGAACGCGCCGGTGTCGGAGCCCGGGACGATGCCGATGCGGTGCGTGTCGGGCAGGTTCAGCAATTCGCGCATCAGATCGATGCAATATTGCAGCCGCTGCTTGCCGAGCTTCGAGCGATGCGAGCGTCCCAGGACGTCGGTCGCGAGCTTGGCGGGATCATAGCCGGGCGGCTTGGCGCACGGCCCGGACGAGAAATAAGGCCGCGCCGGTTTGGTGGCGGGCTTTGCCGCGGGCGCAAGAGTGGCGTCGGCGGCAGTCGAATCAGTCATGTCAGACTCTCCTCACAGAGAGCACGCGCGGCGTTGGGACCGCGTGGCCCGTCGACGGCCCTAGCGGCGGACCCGCCGGTTGGCAACATGGATCGATCGGGTCGTCGCGCCCGCGCCGCCGCCTGCCGCGCCCGCGCCGCCGTTCGTCACCGCGGGCTTGTCCGGCGTGCGCGCGTATCGCAGAGCCACGCGATGCGAGGTGTAGCGATCGGGGCAGGCATGGCGCTGGCGCTCGCCGCATGCGGGCGCAGCGAGCGCCCGGCCGCGCCGGCGCAGCGCGCGCGGGTCGAGGCGCCGTCGGCGCGCGAGACCCGGCAATGCTTCGCCGACCTGCGCGCGCTCGGCGTCGATTTCCAGCCGCTGCCCGACAAGGATTTCGGCGGCGGCTGCGCGCTGGTGGGGACGGTGAAGCTGCTCGACATCGGGGTGCCGACCGCGAACCTGGGCGCGGTGCGGTGCGGACAGGCGCGCGCCTATGCCGCCTGGGCGCGCAACGGCGTGGCGCCGGCGGCGTATCAGATCCTGGGCTCGGAGCTGTCGCGCGTGGTCAGCATGGGCAGCTATGCCTGCCGCAACACCGTCGGCACCAGCGGGCCGGCGCGGCGTTCGGGCCATGCGCTGGCCAATGCGATCGACATCGGTGCGTTCGAGCTGAAGGACGGGCGGCGCATCTCGATCCTGCGCGACTGGAACTCGCCCGACCCGGCGGTGCGGCAGTTCCTGAAGACGGTGCATACCTCCGCCTGCCGCCGCTTCGGCACCGTGCTGTCGCCCGATTACAATGCGGTGCATCGCGATCACCTGCATCTGGAAGACGACGGCGCGCGCTTCTGCCGCTGACCTTGCGGCTGTCATACGCGCGTTCTATCTTCGACGAAATGAGTGATACCCGAGTACCCAGCCGCGTCTTTCCGCGCGCCAAGCAGGATGCGGAGGTCGCCAAGACCAGCATCTCCACCCCGCAGACCGAGAGCCCGGCGTACAGCCTCGCCTTTCAGGACATGGATTTCCTGCTGCGCGAGGATCTCCGCCCGGTCCGCTTCCAGCTCGAACTGCTCAAGACGCAGCTGATCCTGGAGGAAGCGCATATCGGGTCGACCTTCGTCTTCTACGGCTCGGCGCGCATCCCCGAGCCGGCGAAGGCGCAGGCGCTGCTCGACCTCGCCACCGACGAGAAGAGCCGCCGGATCGCCGAGCGGCTCGTCGCGAAGAGCAAATATTACGACATGGCGCGCGAGCTGGCGCAGCTCTGCTCGAACTTCCCGCGCGACGAGGCGGGGAAGCGGCACTTCGTGGTCTGCTCGGGCGGCGGCCCGTCGATCATGGAGGCGGCCAACCGCGGCGCGGCGGACGTCCATGCCGAATCGATCGGGCTGAACATCGTCCTGCCGCACGAACAGGCGCCCAATCCGTACGTCACGCCGTCCCTGTCGACGCAATTCCACTATTTCGCGCTGCGCAAGATGCATTTCCTGCTGCACGCACGCGCGCTCGCGGCATTCCCGGGCGGGTTCGGGACGTTCGACGAACTGTTCGAGCTGCTGACCCTGATCCAGACCGGCAAGATCGAGCCGATGCCGGTGCTGCTGTTCGGGCGCGAATTCTGGGAGCGGGTCGTCAACTTCGAGGCGCTGGTCGAGGAAGGCGTGGTGTCGGAGCGCGACCTGGGCATCTTCCGCTATGTCGAGAGCGCGGCGGAAGGCTGGGCGGTGGTACAGCAATTCTATCGCGACCGACAGGCCAAGCGCGAGGCGGAGGGGAAGTAGGGCCGCATCGCCCGTCCCGTCATCCCCGCGGAGGCGGGGATCCAGACGCGCAGGTTTCGCGATAGAGGCGGAATGGCGGAGGTTCTGGATTCCCGCCTTCGCGGCAATGACGACTGGCTGGGGCAAGGCGCCTCCCCTTCCACCCGCTCGTGCTGAGCCTGTTGAAGCACGTGCCCCACATGGGACGGCGCTGCTTGGCACGTGCTTCGACAGGCTCAGCACGAACGATTTTTGGGGGGCGACCGCTACGCCGCCTCCGGCTCCCCCACGATCTCTGCCGGTTCGCGCTGCGGTAGCGGCGGCATGCCCAGGCGGCGCATGTCGATTGCGGTCAGGCGGGTGAGCAGGACGCCGGCGAACCGGCCGCGCGCCTCGACCAGCACGCCGGCCCCCGTCAGCCGCAGCATCGGCCAATCGACCTCGCGCGCCCGCACGCGCGTACCCTGCACGACCAGCAGCGCGATCCGCCCGGTCGGGTCGATCGCCAGCGCGGCGCGGCCGTCGTCGGCGATCGCCGCATCGAATGCCGCGAACCCCGGCAACGCCTCGGCCAGCGCGGCGATCGCTTCGTCGACGGTATGGATCAAGCGCTCCGTCCGGCCGAAGCCGAACAACGCCCGCAGTCGCACCCGCCTCAGCCCTTATGCGCGACCGCGTCCATCGCCGGGCGTAGTCCGCGCACGTCATAGCCGGCCTGGGCGGCCTTGCCGGTGACCGCATCGGCATCGTCGCCGGCCGCGGCGCGGGCGAGCGCCCACAGGTTGCACGAGCGCGTCCCCGAGCGGCAATAGGCCAGCACTGGACCGTCCGCCGCCGCCAGCGCGGCGGCCATCGCATCGACCTGCGGACGCGAGAAGCCGGCATGGGTGATCGGGATCGCGGTATAGGCAAGCCCCGCGGCCTCGGCGGCGGCGCGGATCGTCTCGCCGTCCGGCTGCCCCGGCTCCTCGCCATCGGGACGGTTGTTGACGATCGCGACATAGCCGGCGGCGGCGATCGCGGGCAGGTCTTCGGGGTGGATCTGCGGAGCGACCGCGATCGTTTGATCGAGAGGGCGAAGCATCGCGCTTCCCTAGCCGAGCGACGGCGGCGCGTCAGCCGGAAACGTCAGCCGTGCGCGCGCAGCGTGTCGAGGAACGCCTGGCCGTAGGCGTCGAGCTTGCGCTGCCCCACCCCCGCGATCCGCCCGAGCGCCATCAGCGAGGCGGGGCGCAGCGCCGCCATCTCGCGCAGCGCCGAATCGTGGAAGATCACGTACGGCGGCACCCCGGCTTCCTTCGCCAGTTCGCGGCGGGTGGTGCGCAATGCCTCGAACAGCGGATCGTCGACCGGATTGTCGCCCGCCCCGCCGCCGCGCCGCCGCCGCTCGCGCCTGGGCGGCTCGACCAGCGACAGCGTCGCCTCGCCCTTCAGCAGCGCGCGCGCGGCGGGGCCGAACTCCAGCCCGCCGTGCGGATTGGTGCGCAGCGCGTCCTTGAGCAGCAGCGCGCGCCCGACCGGCTTCAGCATCGCCGTCTCGGCGCCGTCGACGATGTTCCAGACCGACAGCGCTTCATGCCCGTTCATCAGGCTGCGCTCGCTCGACGTTCCGGTCAGCACTTCCTCGATATAGGTGGCACCGAACATCTGCCCGGTGCGGAACACCGCCGAGAGATATTTGCGCGCGGTCTCGGTCGCGTCGATGGCGGCGGGGGGCGAGAGGCAATTGTCGCAATTGCCGCAGGTCTCGGGCGGATGCTCGCCGAAATGGCGCAGCAGGATCGCGCGGCGGCACCCCGCCGTCTCGACCAGCGCACCCAACGCCATCAGCCGCTGACGCTCGCCGGGCTGGCGATGTTCCTCGACCTCGGCGATCCGCTGACGCGCGCGCGCGAAATCCTCCGCGCCCCAGAACAGATGCGCCACCGCCGGGTCGCCGTCGCGCCCCGCGCGGCCGGTTTCCTGATAATAGGCCTCGATCGACTTCGGCAGCCCGGCATGCGCGACGAAGCGCACGTCGGGCTTGTCGATCCCCATCCCGAACGCCACCGTCGCGCACATCACCATGTCCTCCGACGCGACGAAATCGGCCTGGTTCTTCGCGCGCACCGCGGGGTCGAGCCCGGCGTGATAGGCGCGCACCGGGCGGCCGGTGACCTGCGTCAGCTGCGCCGCCATCTTCTCGGTCGCGGCGCGGGTCTGGACATAGACGATCCCGGGGCCGGGGGTGTCGCGCACCACGTCGGCGATCTGGCGGGTGGTATTGTCCTTGGGGCGGATCGCGTAGCGGATGTTGGGGCGGTCGAAGCCGGCTACGATCATCCCGTCGTGCGGGATGCCGAGCTGCTCGAGGATGTCGGCGCGGGTGTGCGCATCGGCGGTGGCGGTCAGCGCGAGCCGGGGGACGTCCGCGAACGTGTCGAGCAGCGGGCGCAACAGGCGGTAGTCGGGGCGGAAGTCATGTCCCCATTCGCTGACGCAATGCGCCTCGTCGATCGCGAACAACGCCGGGCGGCCGCGGGTCAGCAGGTCGCGGAAGTCGGCGGTCGAGGCGCGTTCGGGCGCGACGTAGAGCAGGTCGAGCTCGCCGTCGAGGTAGCGGCCGCGCGTCTCGGCCTTGTTCTCGTCGACGCTGGTCAGCGTGGCGGCGCGCAGTCCCACCGCGGTTGCGGCGCGCAGCTGGTCGTGCATCAGCGCGATCAGCGGGCTGACGACGACGCACGTCCCGTCCAGCATCGCGGAGGGCAATTGGTAGCACAGCGACTTGCCCGCGCCGGTCGGCATCACCGCCAGCGTGCGTTCGCCCGCCAGCACGCGCGTCACCACCTGCTCCTGCACGCCGCGGAACGCCGGGAAGCCGAAGATGCGGTGGAGATCGGGAAGCGGGTCGCGCGCCATGGACGGTGCTGCACCTAGGCGCGGCGGGTGGGTTCCGCAACCGGGGAGGCGCGCACTGTCCCTTGCCCCTCTGCAAGGGGCGGGGGAACGGCCTGTGGAACCGCGCGTAGTCCCCATTCCCGTTTGCCACGAAAGACGATGATGCGCACCCGCCCCAATCTTGCGCTGTTCACCTTCGCCGCCGCGACCGCGCTGACGGCGTGCGAACGGCGCACGCCCGAGAGCATGGCGGAGCGCGCCGATGCCAAGCCTCCGCTCGTCGCTCCTGCCAAGGGTGCCGACGCGCCGGCCGAGGCACCGGCGGCGGCGCGATGAGCGTCGCGCGCGTCGTCGACAACCGCTCCGAACAGGAGTTCACGCTGACGCTGGGCGACCATGTCGCGGTGGCGGCGTATCAGCTGGAGGACGACACGATCGTCTTCACGCATACCGTCGTGCCGCCCGAGATCGAGGGGCGCGGTGTGGGCACGAAGCTGATCCACGGTGCGCTCGACCTGGTGCGCGACCGCGGGTTGAAGGTGGTGCCGCAATGCCGGTTCGTGCGGGCCTATATCGAGAAGCATCCGGAGATGCGCGACCTGCTGGCGTAGGGCCCGGGAATCAGCACCACTCCGTTCGTCCTGAGCTTGTCGAAGGGCGTGTTCCGGGCACGTGCTTCGACAGGCTCAGCACGAACGGGAGGGTGTATCGTTCGTGATATATTCGTTCACTATCCGTCGCCCCGATCTCGCCGGGGTGACGGGTAGCGGACAGACGGCGCGGATTACTCCGCCGCCACCCGGCTGCCGTCGGCATTCAGCCCGAGGTCGTGGAGCAGCGGCCCGACCTCCGGGTCCTTGCCGTTGAAGGCGCGGAACATCGGGGCGTAATCCTCGGTATGGCCCTTGGACAGGATCATGTCGCGGAAACGCTGGCCGTTGGCGCGCGTCAGCCCGCCGTGATTCTCGAACCAGGCATAAGCGTTGGCGTCGAGCATCTTGGTCCACTGATAGGCGTAATAGCCCGCCGAATAGCCGTTGCCCCAGATGTGGAGGAAATAGCTGGAGCGGTAGCGCGGCGGCACGTCGGCGGTGTCGAGCCCGGTCGCCGCCAGCGCCTTCGTCTCAAACGCGTCGACGTCCTGCCGCCCGGCGGTGGCGGGCAGCGAATGCCAGCTCATGTCGAGTTCGGCCACCGCGAGCGCCTGGCCGAAGGTGTTGCCGGTGTTGAAGGTCGCGGCGCGCTTGATCTTGGCGACCAGTTCGGGCGGGATCACCTGACCCTGCCGGTTCACCGCATAATGCGGCAGCACCTTGGGATCGAGCGCCCAATGCTCGTTGAACTGCGACGGGAATTCCACGAAGTCGCGCGCCGTGTTGGTGCCCGACACCGACGGATAGGTCTGGTTCGCGAACAGCCCGTGCAGCGCGTGGCCGAATTCGTGGAACATCGTCGTCACGTCGTCGAAGGTGATCAGCGCGGGCTGGCCGGGCGCGGGCTTCGTGAAATTGCCGACGTTGTAGATCACCGGCTTCGTGCCGAGCAGCTTCGACTGGTTGACGAAGTTCGACATCCACGCGCCGCCGTTCTTGTTGTCGCGCTTCCAATAGTCGAAATACATCAGGCCGATCGGCGTGCCGTTCTCTTCGGACACTTCATAGACCATCACGTCGGGCTGGTAGACGGGAATGTCGGTGCGGCGCTTGAAGGTGATGCCGTAGAGCTGGTTGGCGGCATAGAAGACGCCGTCGGTCAGCACCTTGTTGATCTCGAAATACGGCTTCAGCTCGTCCTGGTTGAGGTCGTACTTCGCCTTGCGCAGCTTCTCGGCATACAGATCCCAGTCCCACGGCTTGAGCTGGAAATCGCCGCGCTCGGCCTTGACCTGCGCCTGCAACTCGGCGGCCTCGCGACGTTGCTCGGCCGCGACCGGGCGGCCCAGCTGCTGCATGAAGCCGAGCGCGGTGGTCGGATTCTTCGCCATCTGGTCGGCCAGCACGTAATCGGCCCAGGTCGGGAAGCCGAGCAGCTTCGCCTTTTGCGCGCGCAGTTCGGCCAGCTGGCTGATCGTCGCGCGGGTGTCGTTGGCGTCGCCCTTCTCGGCGCGCGTCCAGCCGGCGTTGAACAGCGCCTCGCGGGTCGCGCGATCGGTGAGCGAGGCGAGCGCGGGCTGTTCGGTGGTGTTCTGGAGCGTCAGCACGTACTTGCTGGGCATTCCGCGCTCCTTCGCGGCGTCCGCGGCGGCGGCGATCTCCGCCTCCGACAGCCCGGCCAGCTTCGCGCGGTCGTCCACCACCAGCGCACCGGCCTTGGCGGCGGCGAGCAGCTTCTGCTGGAAGGCGGTCTCGAGCGTCGACAGCTGCGCGTTGAGCGCGCTCAGCTTCGTCTTGTCGGTGGGCGACAGCCGGGCCCCGGCGCGCACCATGTTCTCATAGGTCAGCGTCAGGACCTGCAACTGCTCGGGCGTCAGCTTCAGCGTCTGGCGCGCGTCGTAGAGCGTGCGGACGCGCGCGAAAAGCTGCGGGTTGAGCTGGATCGCGTCCTGGTGCGCGGCGAACCTGGGCGCCAGCACCTCCTGCGTCTTCTGCAGCACGTCGTTGGTGTTCGCGCCGTTGACGCCGTAGAAGGCGAGCGCGGCGCGTTCCAGCAAGCGGCCCGAGCGTTCGAGCGGGACGATCGTGTTGTCGAACGTCGGCGCGGAGCGGACGCGGACGATGTTGTTCACCTCGGCCAGCTGCTGCGCCATGCCGGCCTCCAGCGCGGGCTGATAGTCGGTGTCCTTGATACGGTCGAACGGCGGCGCCTCGAACGGCAGCGTGCTGGGCGTGGCGAACGGGTTGCTGGCCGGCAGCGTTGTCGCGGCATTCTGGGCCATGGCGGGGGACGAAATCGCGGCAGTGGTCGTCAATGCCGTCAACACGACGGCAGCGAAGGGCAGGCGCATCGGAACTCCTCGGGAACGAAAGCTGCGCGCGGTGATGCACCCGCGCGCCAGTCAGGGCAAGACGGCTGCCCTATTCCCGTGCGTTCAGTCGACCGCGTCCTTCACCTTCTTGCCCGCCACCAGCCCGAGCACGAGGAAGATCAGGAACAGCGCCAGCGCGATGAAGAACAGGATCTTGGCGACGCCGACGAACGCGCCGCCGATCCCGCCGAAGCCGAGTGCACCGAGCAACAGCCCGACGACGAGGAAAATGACGGCGAGTTTCAGCATGATCGGTGTTCCTTCGGCAGGGCGGACATTGGCGATCAGCCGTTGCGGCTGGCCTCGAAGAGGAACCAGGCGCGCTCCTCGGCCTGGTCGGTCCAGTCGTCGACGATGCCGCTGGTGGCGTTGTCGCCCGCCTCCTCCGAGGCCTGCTTCACCTCGCGGAAACGCTCGACCAGCGTGAGATTGTCGTCGCGCAGCTCGGCGAGCATCTCGGCGGCGGGCACGAAGTCGCGGTCGTTGTCCTTGATCGACTGCCGGCGCGAGATGTCGCCGATCGAGCGCAGCGTGGTGTTGCCGGTCTTGCGCACGCGCTCGGCGATGGCGTCGGTCACGCCCAGGATCTGCGTGGCCTGATCGTCGAGCAGCAGGTGATAGTCGCGGAAGTGCGGGCCGCTGACATGCCAGTGGAAGTTCTTGGTCTTGAGATACAGCGCGTAGCTGTCCGCCAGCGCCGCGTTCAGCGCGTCGGCGACGGTGCGCGTGTCGTTGCGCGCCAGGTCGGTCGGCGTCTCGAGGGCGGGGTTGGTCTCGGTCACGTTTCGCTCCGTGCAGATCGGGTGTCGGTGGCGAAACGGTTTGGGTGCGGAATGGCTCCACCCGCCGGCGGGGCGTGCTCAGGCGGCGCGGCGCGGCGCCTCCGCCCCGTCGCCGGCGACCGCCTCGCCCAGCAGTTGCAGCCAGCGGTGGACCGGCACCCCCCGCTCGCCGCGCGACAGCGCCAGCCGCAGCTGATTCGCGACGTCGACCGCGGCGGGCAGATGGTGGTGCTCGGCAAGCGCCTGGATGCGCGCGATGTCGGCGGCGAGCCGCGCCGGGCCGGCGCGCCATTCGATCGCGGCGATTCGCGTCGCCATTTCGGCGCGGGCGGTGATCAGGGCGTCGTTGCTCATGACGAATTCTCCTTGGCGCTTACGCTACCCGCGCCATGGTTACCGGGCGCTTAATCCCGCCGATGCTTGACTCGCGCCGTCATTTGCGCCAAGCGCCCCCACCTGACGCGGCGGAGGAGCCTTCGCCGCATTTTTCGTTTTCATTCGCTAGGATTTGGTCATGGCAAAGCCGACCACCGTCAAGATCAAGCTCGTCAGCACGGCCGACACCGGCTTCTTCTACGTCACCAAGAAGAACCCGCGCACCAAGACCGAAAAGCTGAGCTTCAACAAGTACGACCCCGTCGTGCGCAAACACGTCGAGTTCAAGGAAGCCAAGATCAAGTGATCGAACTAATCGCGTAGCGATCGTTCGATCATCCCGGCGAACGCCGGGATCTCGCGCCGCACGCGATGCGTATCACTGAGGTTTCCGAAAAAGCTGCCCGCGCCCCGCGCCGGCGGCTTTTTGCGTGTTCGGCATTCTTCCCTCGCCCCTCGCAGAGGGGAGAGGGATGTGCAGACCTAGTCTCTGCGCAGCAGAGGCTTAGTCGGAGCTGGGTGAGGGGTGGCGCTCGCGTGAGCGAGCGCGCGAGCCTGCGGCTCGCTCAACCCCTCACCCAAGCTGCGCTAGCCAGTAAACTGGCAAGCTCCGCTATCCCTCTCCCCTGTCCAGGGGCGAGGGCATCGAATGCCCCCTCAGATCAGCGCGGTGATCGCCGCCATGAAGCGTGCCAGCGTGATCGGCTTCGACACATAGGCCTCGGCACCGGCCGCGCGGAGCCGCTCCTCGTCGTCACGCCCGGCATAGGCCGTGACTGCCATCACGGGGATGTGGCGCAGCCCCGGGTCGGCCTTCAGCTGGAGCAGCAGGTCGTAGCCGGTGACGTGCGGCATCTGGATGTCCATGACGACCAGATCGGGCGCGAATTCGCGCGCCCGCTGGACCGCCTCGCGCCCGTCGCGCACCGGCTCCACAACGAACTCATGCGCCCGTAGCAGGTCGCAGAAGAGCTTCAGATTGAGTTCGTTGTCCTCGACAACGAGCACCCTTTTTGCCACGCGACGGCTACTCCCAACGACCGGGCGAGAGATAATGACGGTGCGCAGCGATACAAACCCGGACTACGCCGCGACTCTCGCGCTCGACGCTTTGACCTTCGTCCTTAACGAACCGTTACGCGCCGACCGTTTTATCGGCATGACGGGGCTGACACCGGATAACCTGCGGGAAAGGCTTAAAGATCCATCGACGCTTGCCGCGATCCTCGCTTTTCTGGAGGCGTACGAGCCCGATCTGATCGCCTGCGCCGAATCGACCGGCCACACGCCCGAAGCGCTGGTCGCGGCGCGCCGCACGCTGGAGCAGGCGGCATGACGCGCCCGTTGCTGATCACCGACTGCGACGAGGTGCTGCTGCACATGGTGCGGCATTTCGCGACCTGGCTGGACGAGGCGCACGCGGTCGACTTCACGATCGGAACGTGGGAGCTGGCCAAGAGCATGAAGCGGCGCGGCAGCGACGAACCGCTGACGCGCGAGGAGATGTTCGGCTATCTGGGCGGCTTCTTCCCCGACGAGATGCACCGCCAGACGCTGGTGCCGCATGCGCGCGAGGCGCTGGCGGCGCTCGCCGCGCGTGCCGACATCGTGATCCTCACCAACCTGGAGGATCATTGCCGCACGCACCGCATCGACCAGCTGGCCGGGCACGGCATCGCGCACCGCGTCGAATGCAACCAGGGCGGCAAGGGGGCGCCGGTCGCACGGCTGGTCGCGGAATTCGGCGCTCCGGTGACGGTGTTCGTCGACGACCTGCCGCATCATCACGAATCGGTGGCGGTCGCGGCGCCGGGGGTGTGGCGGCTGCACATGGTGTCGGAGCCGCAGCTGTCGCCCGGCGTCCCGCCCTCCCCGCACGCGCATGCGCGGATCGACGACTGGCGCGAGGCCGAGGCCTGGATCGCGGCGCGCTTCGACGACGGCGTACCGGCACAGGCTTGACCGCGCCGGTCCGCAGGCGGCAAGCATCCGCCATGACCGACCGTATCGACCGCGCTCTCGAAGAGCTGGGCCTCACGCTGCCGCAGGCGGCCGCGCCCATCGCCGCCTATGTCCCCGTCGTCGAGGCGGGAGGGCTGCTCCACGTCTCCGGCCAGTTGCCGTTCAAGGACGGCGCGGTCATCACCGGCCGGCTGGGCGACGGCACCTCGATCGAGGACGGACAGGCCGCGGCGCAGGCATGCGCGCTGATGGTGATCGCGCAGATCAAGGCGCATCTGGGCAATCTCCAGCGGATCACGCGGATCGTGAAGCTGGGCGTGTTCGTCAATTCGACCGCCGACTTCGCCGATCACCCCACGGTCGCCAACGGGGCGTCGGAGCTGATGGTCAAGCTGTTCGGCGACAACGGCAAGCATGCGCGCGCCGCGGTCGGCGTCGCCGCGCTGCCGCTGGGCGCCGCGGTCGAGGTCGACGCGATCGTCGAGGTCGCCTCCGCGCTTTGATCGCGCGCCCTTTGATCGGCCGCCCTTTGATCGTAGCGGGCGCCATCCTATCTCGCGCGCGATGACCTCGCTTACCGCGCGCATGGTGGATGGCGTTTCCGCGATCCGCCCCGATCATTGGGACGCGTGCGCCGGCACCGCCAATCCGTTCGTCGGCCATGCCTTTCTCGCCGCATTGGAGGCGTCGGGCAGCGTCGGCGGGCGCAGTGGCTGGCAGCCGGTGCCGATCGTGGTCGACGGCGCGGACGGCGCGCCCGCCGCGATCGCGCCCGCCTATGCCAAGGGGCATAGCCAGGGCGAATATGTCTTCGATCATGGCTGGGCCGACGCGTGGGAGCGGGCGGGCGGGCGTTATTATCCGAAATTGCAGGTCGCAGCGCCGTTCACGCCGGTGCCGGGTCCGCGGCTGCTGCTGCGCGATGCCGAGGCTGCGCCGGCGCTGATCGCGGCGATCGAGGCGGTGGTGGCGCAGCACGACCTGTCCTCCGCGCACGCGACGTTCGTCGGGGACGAGCAGCTGCCGTTGTTCGAGGCCGCGGGGTGGCTGATCCGCGAGGGGACGCAGTTCCACTGGCGCAACGACGGCTATGCGACCTTCGACGACTTCCTCGCCGCGCTGGCCAGCCGGAAGCGCAAGGCGATCCGCAAGGAGCGCGCCGCCGCGATCGAGGGGCTGACGGTTCGCCACCTGACCGGCGCGCAGATCGGCGCGCGCGAGTGGGACGCGTTCTGGCGCTTCTATCAGGACACCGGCAGCCGCAAATGGGGCCGCCCGTACCTGACGCGCGGCTTCTTCCCGCTGCTGGGCGAGGCGCTCGGCGAGCGCGTGCTGCTGATCCTCGCCGAGCGCGACGGGGTGCCGATCGCGGGAGCGCTGAACCTGATCGGCGACGATGCGCTCTACGGCCGTTATTGGGGCGCGACCGAGGAGGTGCCGTTCCTCCATTTCGAGCTATGCTATTATCAGGCGATCGACGCCGCGATCGCGCGCGGGCTCGCGCGGGTCGAGGCCGGGGCGCAGGGCGAGCACAAGCTGGCGCGCGGCTATGCGCCGGTGCCGACCTGGTCGGCGCATTTCATCCCCGATCCGAACTTCCGCCGCGCGGTCGCCGGGTTCCTCGAGCAGGAACGTGCGGCGGTTGAGGGCGAACAGGCGTTCCTGGGCGAACTGACCCCGTTCAAACGCGGGTAGTTTGTGCACCGGGGCCGGTATTTTCGGCCGTGTCGCGTTACCGCGCCTGCTCGACGCGCAACCGCTCCAGCCGCTCCTGCTCGCGTTCCTGCCGGTCGCGCAGCGCTTCCAGTCGCTCGCGGCGACGCTTGATCCGCTCGATCAGCCAGCGCGGGACGCCGAGTTCCTCGTCGGTCGCCTCGGGAACGATCGCGTCATGATCGATGCGGAACAGCACCGAGTTGCTGGTCGGCGAGCGCCAGATCGGCACCAGCCCGGCGGTGAAGCGCGGATTGTAGGCGGGCGGGCGGATCAGCCAGACATAGTCGAACGCGTCGCGCGGGAAGCGCGCCAGCGCGTAATTGGCCGGCCGCCACCATTCGGCGGGGCATTTCACCGAGGTCACGATCTGCGTCGGATCGTGCGCATAGGGGCCGGCGGCGGCGTAGCGCGCGGTCAGCAGCTGCGCCCCGGCCATCGACCATTGGTCGTCGGTATAAGCGAGGCGGCGGACCAGCGCGATCGCGGGCAGATGCTCCAGCCGCGACATCCGCCAGGCGTTGTGGCAATTGTGCCCGACGAAGCTGATCAGCCGCGCGCCGACCGGCACCTGCGGCAGCGCGGCCAGTTCCTCGTCATAATCGCGGTCGAAGGCAAGGAAGCTGAGCGTCGTGCCGCCGAGCCGGACGAGGAAGAAGGCCAGCCCGAGCGCGGCGAGCACCGCGGCGTGGCGGAAGGTGGTGCCCGGCTTCGGCCGGATCGCGATCACCGCGACCGCGATCATGTACGGCGCCATCCGCATGTCGGCATAGGCCGAGCCGAAGACGATGCGGGGCAGCACGATATAGACCGCCAGCATGAACAGCGCCGACAGGCCCAGGTGGCGCGAATAGCCGATCCGCGGATCGCGCAGCGCCTTGAACAGCACGAAGTAGATCACCGCCATGCTGCCGATGTCGAACCACAGCCAGCGGTCGCGCAGCGCCATGACGATCCACGCGATCTTGGTGCGCCAGTAGAAGAAGTCCGCGGTCTGCCCGGTGACGTCCGCACCCGAGCGCCACGCGATCATCAGCAGCATCGGCAGCGCCAGCGGCACGCAGCCGAGCCCGGCGCGGATCATGCTCTCCAGCCAATGCCCGCTGCCCGCCTCCTTGCGGCGGTCGTGCTGGCGGATCAGCTCGCTGGAGAAGGCCAGCACGCCCAGCACGCCCCAGCCGAAGGTGTGCACCACCCACAGCACGCACGACAGCGGCACGAACAGCCACGCGCGCGCCCCGATCCGCCCGAGCCGCGCCATCCGCAGCCACAAGGCGAACAGGCAGAGCGCGAACCCCATCGACAGCGCGAAGTTCACGAAGCCGAACTGCACCGGATAGCCGTAGGCGAGCGGCAGCGCAAAGAGCGCGGTGGCGGGGATGCGGCCATGCACCTCGCGCGCAATCCATAGCAGGCCGGCGACGGTCAGCATCGGGATGGCGATGACGATCAGCTTGACCGCTGCCTCCAGCCCGATCACCGGCGCGAGCGGCTCGATCAGCAGGTCGACGCCGAGGTTGCCGATCAGCGCCCATTTGAAGGAATACCAGTCCGCCAGCCACGGATGCGCGCCGCGATCGAGCTGCACACGGTAGCGGCCCATGTGCCCGGGCAGGTCGACGATCGGCGGAATGTCGGGCCATAGCAACGGGATCGCCGCCGCCAGCACCGCCGCGATCACGAACCACCGCGTCTGCCACCAGTGAAGCCGGTCTTGCTGCATCTCCCGCGCCTTACGGGGCGGAGCGCCCTTCGGGCAAGGGGCGGATGACGCGCCACGCCCGCGCGGGGCCGGGGAGTGCCACGGGGTGCAGCCACGCGAACCGCTCCCCGCGCGCCAGCCGCGCCCACAGCCCGGCGGGGGCGATACGGCGATAGAGCGCCAGTTCGGGCATCCCCGGGCAAGCGGCGAGGTAATCGGCGCCGCTTGCCACGATGGTCCGGCGCGCGGCGCCGGGCGCGGCGGCGAAGCCCGTTATAACCTTCGCGATGGCGGATGCGCCGCGGTGATAGCCGCCCGCGATCGCGCGGTGCGGGGTGTCGACTAGCAGTTCGGGGGTCATGTCGATCGGGGCGAACACCGTCGCCGGCGGCAGCGCGGCAAGCGGGCGCATGTCGAGCGCGGTGGCGCAGGAGGCGAACGCCTCGGGCGGGGCCTTCACCGGTGTGGCGGGGCGCACGGCCAGCACCGCCAGGCCGGCAAGCGTGCCGGGCGCGGCGAGCGCCAGCACCGCGACGGTGGCGGCGACACGCGGCAGCGGTCGCATGATGCCGCGTGCGCGCGCCAGCAGGGCGGCGAGCCACACCGCGGCGCCGGGCGCGGCGAGCGCGTTGGCGGTCGCGCCCGCGCGCACCACCAGCGCCGCGGTGACGGTGCCGGCCGCGATCAGCGCGAGCAGGATCGTCCAGCGCGTGCGCGCCTCGCCCGCCGCCCCTCGCCAGCCGATCGCCGCACCGGCCAGCCCGGCAAGCGGGAGCGCCAGCGTCGTGAACGCCCACACCGATTCCTGCGCCCAGACGGGACGCCCCTCGAGCACCGACAGGTACCAGATGCGGTAGACGAGCGGCGGGAGGGTGCCGAACGGTCCGGCGAGACACGTCGGCGACGACCACAGGAGCGTCGCGCCCACCGCCACTGCTGTCGTCGCCAGCGCCACGATACGAGCGATGACGCCGCGGTGCTCGACGGCGCGGCCCGTAACCACGCCGAGCGCCGCCAGGCCGAGCGCCGCCAGCCAGCCGGGCGCCATCGCATCGCAGGCGGGTTGCCAGAAGCCCGGCCCGCGCGTCGCGGCGTGGAGGAGCAAGGCACCGGCCGCAAGCATCGCCACCAACGCGCGCAGCTGCGCGCCGCGGCCGGGGTGTGCGACCCAGGCGAACGCCGCGACCCCGGTGATCGCGACCGTGACCGGCAGTCCCTCGAGCGAGATGGTCAGCAGCGTCGCCAGCGCCATCCCCGCCGCCGCGCCGCTGCGCGTGGTCGGCGCCGCCAGCAACGCGCGCACGGCCGCGAGCGCGAAGACGACCTGCCAGCCGTGATGATCGATGCGCAGCGGCGACATCTGGAAGGTCAGCGGCATCGCCAGCGCCGCCATCGACAGCGCCGGGACAACCAGCGCCTCCCCGCCGACCCGCCGCGCGATGGAGGCGACCAGCGCCAGCGTCGCCAGCAAGGTGAGCAACGGCACGACGACGAGCGCGGCATGCTCGGCCAGCGAGCCGCCCAGCAGCGGGCGGAGCAGCAGCATCGTCGCGGCGAGCGGCAGGTCGACCAGCCGCGACCAGTGCATCGGAAAGTCGCCGCCGTTCAGACGGTGCTGCGCGACGTCGAACCACCCCTGCCCGGCCAGCCAGTCGCGCACCTGCAACAGCCGCATCGCATCGTCGGCGTCGGCGAACCGCCGCGCGACGATCGCATCCCAGCCGCCGACGACCAGCACCAGCGCGGCGAGCGCCCATGCGCCGAGCACGACGGCGGCATGGCGGCGATCGGGCGCCAGCTTACGCCGCCTTCAGCGCGGTCGGCACCTGGCGCAGGCTGGCGAGCGCGGCGGTTCCGCCGTCCCGGTCCCCCTCGTTGCCGCTTTCGTGATATTCGGCATCCTCGTTGACCGCCCAGACGTCGTACACGCGCGCGCGGGCGCGAATGTTGCGGACCGTCAGCATCGCCGTCATCATCGCATGATCCTGGTTGTTGTAGCGATGCATGCCGTTGCGCCCGACGCAGTGGAGCGTCGGATAGCGACCCTCGATCTCGCGGCGGAGCATGTCGACGTTCTGCGCATAATCCTCGTCATAGACGGGATAGGCCTTTTCCTGCCGCACCACCACGCCGCCGGTCACCTGCGACGGATCGCACAGGCCGAGCGTCGCCATCTCGGCGGTGGCGAGCGCGACCAGCTGCTGGTCGCTCGACGTCCACAGCCCGTCGCCCTCGAAGCAGAAATATTCGAGGCCGACGCACGCGATCGCGGGGTCAGGCACCATCTCGGGCGACCACGAACGGAAGTTCTGGATGCGGCCGACCTTCACCTTGGGATCGTGGATGTAGATCCAATTGTCCGGGAACAGATCGGGCGAGCGGATCATCAGCGCGACCGTCAGGAAGTCGCGATACTTCAGGTTCGACGCCTCCGGCAGCGCGGCGGGCAGCGGGTGGATGCGGCTGGCCAGCTCGCGCATCGGCGCCGAGGAGATGACGTGCGCGGCGTTGAGCGCCACGAGGCCGTCGGCGCCGTTGGCGGTCAGCGTCCAGCGTCCGGTCGCCTCCGTCAGCCGCAACTGGTGGAGCGCATGGCCCATCAGCACCTGCCCGCCGCGCTCGACGATGCGGTCGCGCGCCGCCTCCCACATCATGCCGGGACCGAGGCGCGGATAGCGGAAGTTCTCCAACAGCGTCTTGGCCTGCTCCATGCCGTCGTTGGGCCGGCGATTGAGGCCCAGCGACCGCTTCAGCCCGTCGACGACCGCGCCCCACAGCGACAGCCCCTTGATGCGTTGCGCCGCCCAGTCCGCGCTCATGCGGTCGCACGGCATCCCCCATACCTTCTCGGTATAGGTCTTGAAGAAGATCGAGTAGAGCTTCCGCCCGAAGGCGTTGACGGTCCAGTCCTCGAAGCTGCGCACCTCGCGCTTCGGCCACAGCTTCGCCTTCGCGAAGCTCGCCATGCACAGCCCGGAGCGGATGATCCCCAGATTGCCGAGCGCCTCGAACGCACGCAACGGGTAGCTGTAGAACTTGCCCTCGTAATAGATGCGGCTCATCCGCGGGCGTTCGATGAAATCGTCCGGCAGGATCTCGTTCCAGAGGTCGACCACCTCCTTGGAGCGCGAGAAGAAGCGGTGCCCGCCGATGTCGAAGCGGAAGCCGTCGTGCTCGACGGTGCGGCTGATCCCGCCGACGTACTGCGCGTCCTTTTCGATGATCGCGACGGTATAGCCCGCCTTCGTCAGCAGATAGCCGGCGGTCAGCCCCGCCGGGCCTGCGCCGATGATTGCCACGTCGACCGTAATGCCTGACTTCGCCATCGCGCCTTGCCTGCTCCTGTACGTGGAGACGCAATGAAGGAAACTGGTTGAAGCGGAGTTAACGCCAGCGGGTGCACAGCGCGGCGCGGCTGTTCTATAGCGGCGCGGATGCGTGCCCTTCTCCCCCGCGTGCTGGCCGTCGCGGCCCTCGTCGCCCCGATGCTGCCGCCCGCGGCGGCGGCGCAGAGCACCACCTTCGACCTCGCCGGTCCGACGCTGACCATGCGGGTCACGCGCGGCGGGGTGACGCTGCCGGCGGGCGCGGTGCCGGGGATCCGCGCCGGCGACAGACTGGAGGTGCGCGCCGACCTGCCCGCCGACCAGTCGGCGCGCTACGTGCTGGTCGTCGCGTTCCTGCGCGGCGCGACCAACCCGCCGCCCAAGGACTGGTTCTTCAAGGCCGAGACCTGGGACAAGAAGCCGAGCAAGTCCGGCCTGTCGATCACCGTGCCGGAGGGCGCGGAGCAGGCGATCGCGTTCATGGCGCCGGAGACCGGCGGCGGGTACAATGCGTTGGTCAAGGCGGTGCGCGGGCGGCCGGGCGTGTTCGTGCGCGCCGCGCAGGACCTGTTCCAGGCCTCGCTCGACCGTGCGCGGCTGGAAACGTTCGTGAACGGCGTCGCGCGGGTCGAGGAAGGCGCGCCCGAGCGGCTGGTGCCGGTCTCCACCGCGCTGGCGGGGACGCTGGGGATCAAGCTGGACGCCGATTGCCTGACGCGCGCACGGTCGCTCCAGGCGTCGTGCCTGACGCAGAACCGCGACGGCATGGTGCTCCAGACCGGCGGCGGCACGACCATGGCCGAGATGCTGGGCGGCACGACGACGCAATTCGCCTATAGCCTGGCGGCCACCCGGGAGGGCGGCGCGGGGCTGTACAGCCCGTATATCTCGCTGGCGCGCGATTTCGCACGGCTGTTCGGCGTGTTCCGCAGCGCCAGCTACCAATATGCGCCGGCGCTGGCGGTCGGCGCGGGCGACCGGCTGCGGCTGCAACTCAACAACCCGCCGTCGTTCCAGAATCCGCAAACGGTGCTGGTCGCGCCGCTGCCGCCGATCGGCAATGCCGCGCCGCCGCCGCTGCGCGCGGTGGCCAAGGACGCGATGTGCCTGGCGCAACCGGGGCTCGTCCTGCGGCTGGACGATGCGCCGCTGCTGTTCGCGACCGGCTTCGCACGCGACCTTCGGCTGCGGTTGACCTTGCAGGACGGCCGCAGCACCGAGCTGCCGGTCGCCGCCGATGCCGAACGCGGCGGGCTGGTGGTCGCCGATGCGGCCAAGGTCGGGCTGACGGGCGTCAGCGAGGCGGTGCTGACCGGGCGGTGGGGCTTCGAGACGTTCACCGGCCCGCGCTTCCCGGTGCAGAACGGCGCGCCTTCGGCGTGGCAGCCCCGGCCGGACGATGCGGTGGTGGTCGGCCGCGACGCGCCGCTGACCTTGCAAGGGGGTGCCTCGGCCTGCGTCGAGCAGGTGGCGCTGCGCGACCGCAGTGGCGCGACCAAGCCGGTCGAGTGGAAGGCGAGCGCCCCCGACGAGCTGACCGCGACGCTGCCGCTCGCGCGGGCGCGGCCGGGCGAGCTGACGCTGCTGCTCGCGCAATATGGCCAGAGCGCACCCGCGCAGCTGGCGCTGAAGGGACAGACCGAGGCGAGCCGGCTGGAGGGCTTCACGCTCTACACCGGCGACAGGGAAGGCCGGCTGGTGGGCGCACGGCTCGACCAAGTCGCGAAGCTGGAAGTGGCGGGGGTGACCTTTGCCGCCGGGGCGCTGACGCGCGATCCGGCGGGGAGCGACCGGCTGGCGTTGACCACCACCGCCAACACCGAGACGCTGCCGCAGGGGGCGAGCGATGCGAAGGTGACGCTGAAGGACGGTCGGACCACAACGGTGCGCGCGACGATCACCCCGCCGCGGCCACGGCTCGAACTGGTCGGCAGCAACGTCGAGGTGGCCCCCGCGCCGGGGCGCGTGGCGCTGACGCTGCCCGCCGGATTGCTGGCATCCGACGCGACGCTGACCTTCTCGGTGCGCGCGGTGGGCACGCGATTCACGAGCGACGATGCAATCGAGGTTGCGACCGCCGACGACACGGCGTCGACGAAGCTGACGGTGGCATCGGGCAAGCTGCAATCGCTGGGCGGCGACGTCGCGGTCGGCAGCATCGCGCCGCGACAGGCGCTGGGCGCGGCGGCGGTGGGGCCGCTCAGGATGCGGCTGGTGCAGGGCGACACGCTGGGCGAGTGGCAGCCGCTGGCGCGGGTCGTGCGGCTGCCCGCGCTGACCAAGGTGGCGTGCGGCGACAAGGACTGCACGATCACCGGCGACGCGCTGTACCTGATCGCGGCAGTGTCGGGGAGCGCGGACGGGAGCGGCGGGGTAGCGGTGCCGGCCGGCTATGTCGGCACGACGGTGACGGTGCCCAGGCCTGCGGGGGACCGGCTGTACCTTAAGCTGGTGGATGCGCCGGAGGACGTCGTCTCGGTGCCGGCGGGTAAGGCTTCGTGACGAAACGTCGTTCGGCACGGACGCTTGTGAAGCTTGCGCGCATCGTGGGCGGCGATGCGCGCGACCGGGACGCTGATACGATCAGTCGCCGGTGACGCGACCCTCGTCATCCTTCAGCTTCGACTTAACCCGCCGTGCCCGCGCCGCGTCGATGATGTCGATAAGCTCGTGGATCAGCAGGATGCCCTCCCTCGTTTTGGGATCGTCCTCGTCCGCCGCCTCCAGAAACAACGCCTTCATGCGCGCGGCGATGTCGATCGCGGCGGCATAGCGATCCTCACCGATCTTGTCGCGGACCTTGCCGAAGCCTTCGACAAGGGCGTGGAATTCGGTGTCGATATTTTGCCCTGAAAAGTATCCGGTATCATCTTCAAACTTGGGTGCATCGCCCATCATCGGCACGACATGATCCATGAGCTCGCTGAGCGTTTGGGGGATGTATGGCCTGTAGTTGATCATTAGCGCTTCTCCGGTTTGTTTATGATGTAGCTGCTTCCCGGGCCAAGACGGCGAGGCCGAATGATGACCACAAGCGCGGGACGAAAATCTGCACTGAAAAAGCCACGAATTTGAGCGTCTTTCAGGGTCTTCTGCGACAAAGTCACGTCGTAGGCGACGTCGCCTACTCTCGCATCAGGTAGCCTGTAAGAGGTTTCCGGCTTCGAAGTATCATATTCCCTCCGATTGACGCGGACCTCGTCACCAACCGATCCTACCTGATAATTATCATATGTTCTCCGAAGGTCTCGGCGCACCTCATAGTCGACATAGCTGCCGATGGCCTGCTCTTTTGACAGCTGCCCTTTCAACAATCCGTTATCATACATTTTAAGCGCTTTGCTGTAAGCGCGATCCGTCAGACGTTGCATGACGCGCATCGTTTCGACTTGCATCGGCCGCAACTCGCCCTTCACCCTGGCAAATGTCGCCGCGCGTTGTAGGCGCAAATCGTTCAATTGGTTCTGCATCCCTTCCCACGTGGTAGGAAAGCCCAGCGACTGAAACTTCCAGTTCGCGTCGAGGGCGCTGATCTGCTCTATGAGCAGCGCGCTTCGCTCCTGCGTCGTTGCCGCCATGTCCGCGTTCGCTGGCGCGCTAAGACCAAACACATTATCCAGCAGCGAGATGACCGCGCCGCCGGGTGCGTCGCGCAGGCCGGGAAAGGTCTGCTCAAGCGTCAGCGGGTCTTCGAACGCGCGGCTGTTGCTGCCTCGCGGCATCCGCGGCGGTCGAAACTGGACGGTCTGGAACGATCCCGCCGCGTCGTCCGGGCGATAGACGGCATCGACGATGCCGCCGCTCTCCGGCATCTTGTCGAGCGCAGCGGCAGGAGGCTTTCGCCACACAGCCTCCGAAAAACGTTGCGCGTCCGCTTTCGGGCGGCGGTGGGAGATGACGACTCGGGAGAGCGGCCTCGGGCCGCCCGGCCCGAAGGTGAACTGCCCGTTGCGCGGATCGTGATAGGGGTTGAACTTCAACTCGATACCGTCCTCCGTTCGCGTCGGCGGGCGGCCGGTGCGCAGCCAGACCGAGAAGTCGCGTCGCCTGTCGAAGTCAGAAATGTGATTCATCTCACCTCGCCCTTCAACTTGACAGGAACATTTGAAGAACGTTTGGCAAAATGTCAAGAAAAAGCCGGCACTCCATTGCTGGAGTGCCGGCCGTTGCTTACCTCGGAGAGGTAATCATCCCCGTATCGGAAGACCTACCGATCGCGCCGCCCGAGCAGGCGCAGGCGCAGCGCATTGAGCTTGATGAAACCCGCCGCATCGCGCTGGTCATAGGCGCCCTGGTCGTCCTCGAACGTCACGACCTTTTCCGAATACAGCGAGTTGGGCGACTTGCGGCCGGTGACGATGACGTTGCCCTTGTAGAGATTCAGCCGCACGGTGCCGGCGACCTTCTCCTGCGAATGGTCGACCGCGGCCTGCAGCATCTCGCGCTCGGGTGAGAACCAGAAGCCGTTGTAGACCAGCTCGGCATAGCGCGGGGCGAGTTCGTCCTTCAGGTGCGCCGCGCCGCGGTCGAGCGTCAGTTGCTCGATCGCGCGGTGGGCCAGCGCATAGATCGTGCCGCCCGGCGTCTCGTACATGCCGCGGCTCTTCATGCCCACGAACCGGTTCTCGACCAGGTCGAGGCGGCCGATGCCGTGCCGGCGACCGAGTTCGTTGAGCTTGGCGAGCAGCGAGGCCGGCGACAGCCCCTCGCCGTTCACCGCCACGCCGTCGCCACGCTCGAAGTCGATCGTGATCGTCTCCGCCTGGTCGGGCGCGTCCTCCGGATTGACGGTGCGCGAATAGACGTAGTCGGGGACCTCGTCCCACGGATCCTCGAGCACCTTGCCCTCCGAGGAGGTGTGGAGCAGGTTCGCATCGGTCGAGAACGGCGCCTCGCCGCGCTTGTCCTTGCTGACCGGAATCTGGTGTGCCTCGGCGAATTCGATCAGCTTCGTGCGGCTGGTCAGGTCCCATTCGCGCCACGGCGCGATCACCTTGATGTCGGGGTTCAGCGCATAATAGCCGAGTTCGAAGCGGACCTGGTCGTTGCCCTTGCCGGTCGCGCCGTGGCTGACCGCATCGGCGTTCACTTGTCGGGCGATCTCGATCTGCCGCTTGGCGATCAGCGGACGCGCGATCGAGGTGCCGAGCAGGTACAGCCCCTCGTACAGCGCGTTCGCACGCATCATCGGGAAAACGTAGTCGCGGACGAACTCCTCGCGCAGGTCGTCGATGAAGATATGCTCGCGCTTGATCCCCATCAGCTCGGCCTTGGCGCGCGCGGGCTCCAGCTCCTCGCCCTGCCCCAGATCGGCGGTGAAGGTGACGACCTCGCAGCCATATTCGGTCTGGAGCCATTTCAGGATCACGCTGGTGTCCAGCCCTCCGGAATAGGCGAGAACGACACGCTTGATCTGATCGGTCATGGGCAAAGGCTCCTTTGCGCGCGCCGCTACGCGCTCGGGCGCGCGAGGGCAACACTTACCCACCCCGGCGGCCGGCATCTTGCCGCGGCGCTGCGCCTGGCGCAAAGAACCACGTAACAACATCACATAGGATGAGCGATGAAGAAGCTGACCGCGCTGTCGCTGGCGACCGTGCTGACCGCCACCCCGGCGCTGGCCGACGAGGGGATGTGGACCTTCGACGCCTTTCCCGCGGCGCGGATGACGGCGACCTATGGCTGGGCACCCGATCAGGCGTGGCTGGACAAGGTGCGCGCGGCGGCGGTGCGCCTGACCGGCGGCTGTTCGGCGTCGTTCGTCTCGCCCGAAGGGCTGATCCTGACCAACCATCACTGCGTGGCGCAATGCGCGGCCGACCTCTCGTCGAAGAGCAAGGACTATCTGGCCGACGGCTTCATCGCCGACGACCGTGCGCGCGAGATGAAATGCCCCGGGCAGCAGGCCGAGGTGGTCACCGCGATCAGCGACGTGACCCCGCGCGTGACCGCCGCGATCAAGGGCCTGTCGGGCGAGGCGCTGACCAAGGCGCGCGACGCCGCGATCGCGGGGATCGAGGCGGCGGGCTGCACCGACAAGGCAACGACGCGATGCCAGGTGGTGACGCTGTTCGGCGGCGGTCAGTACAAGCTGTATACCTATCGGAAATATTCTGACGTGCGGCTGGTGTGGGCGCCGGAGTTCGCGGCGGCGTTCTTCGGCGGCGACCCCGACAATTTCAATTTCCCGCGCTACAACCTGGATGCCTCGTTCCTGCGCGCGTATGAGAACGGCAGGCCGGTGGCGACGCCGCAGCACCTGACGTGGAACCCGCGCGGACCGGTGGCGAACGAGGCGACGTTCGTGGTCGGCAATCCCGGCCGGACGCAGCGGCTGCTGACGCTCGACCAGCAGGAGGTGCAGCGCGAGCTGATCCTGCCGCTGCAGACGACGTTGCTGTCGGAGTTCCGCGGGCGCCTGATCGCGGCCGGGATGGACGATCCCGAGCGGCGGCGCGAGGCGGCCGACACGCTGTTCGGGGTCGAGAACAGCTACAAGGTGTATTGGGGGCAGGCGCGCGCGCTGGACGACAATGCGTTCGCCAAGCGGCTGGCGGAAAATGAGCGCGTGTTGAAGGCCAAGGCGGGGACCAAGTTCGGCGATCCGTGGGCGGACATCGTCAAGGCGGACGCGGACTATCGCAACATCGCCCTCGATTACTATTTCCTCGAACAGCGCGCCGGGATGTTCTCGACGCTGTACGCCGATGCGAAGGCGCTGGTCCGTGCCGCCGCCGAGCGCGAGAAGCCCAATGCGGAGCGGTTGCCGGGCTATACCGACTCGGCATTGCCGCTGCTGGAAAAGCAGCTGACCGACGCGACGCCGACCTATCTGTGGCTGGAGAAGATGGCCTTGTCGTTCTGGCTGTCGAAGACGCGCGAGTATCTGACCGCGGATGCGCCGCAGGTGAAGGCGCTGCTGGGTCGCGATTCGCCCGAGCAGTTGGCCAAGCAATTGGTCGACGGCACGAAGCTGGCCGATCCGAAGGTTCGCGAGCGGCTGTTCAGCGGCGGGATGGCGGCGATCCGCGCGTCGGACGATCCGCTGATCCGCTTCGTGCTGAAGAACGATCCGGCGGCGCGGGCCTTGCGCGCGCAATATGCCGAGAAGGTCGACGCGCCGATCACCGCGGCACAGGCGAAGCTGGCGCAGGCGCGCTTCGCGGCCTTCGGGGCGGCGAACTATCCGGACGCCACGTTCACGCTGCGCATCAGCTACGGCAAGGTCGCCGGCTGGACCTAGCGCGGGCGGACGGTGCCCTACCAGACGACGGTCGCCGGACTGTACGAGCGCGCGACGGGGCAGGAGCCGTTCGTGCTGGCCAAGGCCTATGCCGCGGCGCGCCCGAAGCTGGACCTGAACGTGCCGTTCGACTTCGTGACCACCAACGACATCATCGGCGGAAATTCGGGATCGCCGGTGATCGCGAAGGACGGTTCGGTGATCGGCGCGGCCTTCGACGGCAACATCCACTCGCTGGGCGGCAACTTCGGCTACGATCCGGCGCTGAATCGTACGGTGGTCGTCTCGGCGGCGGCGGTGCAGCAGGCGCTGGAGAAGGTCTACCCGGCCCCCGCGCTCGTGCGCGAGCTGGCGGCGCGCTGATCCGTTCAGCGCGGGTAAAAGCGGCGGGCGGCAGGGGAGCGGATATGAAGCATCATGCCACCTTTGCCGCCGCGCTCGTCGCGTTCCTGTCGCTGCCGGCGCTGACCGCCACCGTGCTGGCGCAGGAGACGCGCGCCAGCGCCACCGCCAAGCTGAACCGCGAGTTCGCCGCGTCGGACGCGAACAAGGACGGATTCCTGTCGCGCACCGAGATCGAGGCGCGGATGGGCAAAATGAAGGTCGGTGGCGGCAAGACGCTGGACGCCACCCATGCCAAGCGCGTCGCCGCACTGTTCCTGGCGCGCGCGGACACGAACAAGGACGGCAAGGTGAGCAAGGCCGAATCGGACGCGCTGATGGGCGCGGTGTTCAGCGCCTATGACACGAACAGAGACGGCAAGGTCGACCCCGCCGAAGCCGCACGCGCGCGGGCGGCGGCGAACGGTGCGGTGCAGAAGGCCGGACCGACACGGTAGTCTGTTCCGTCACTCCCGCGAAGGCGGGGGTTCTGACAAGCGCCGCGACGTCAGAGGTTCTGGATTCCCGCTTTCGCGGGAATGACGAAAAAGGCGAAAGGCGCTTTATCCCTCCCGCAGCCGCCGCTCTTCCTCAAACATGTAGTCGCGGGTCAGCGGCAGGGTGAGGCGGTCGCGGCTGAATTGGATCTGGTAGTTCACCAACGGGCCGTTCGTGAACGACACGATCGCGCCGGCGAGATAATAGGTCCACATGCGGAAGAATCGCTCGTCATAGAGCGCAACGATGTCGTCGTGGGCCGCCACCGTGCGGTCGTACCAGTCGCGCAGCGTCATCGCGTAATGCATCCGCAGCACCTCGACGTCGGTGACGAACCAGCGGATGTATTCGTTGGCCTTCAGGATCTCCGACAAGGCCGGGATGTAGCCGCCGGGGAAGATGTACTTGTCGGTGAACTTGTCGGTGAAGTTCGGCCCGTCGCCGCGCCCGATCGTGTGGAGCAGCATGACGCCCTCGGGGGTCAGCAGGTCACGGCATTTGTTCAGATAGGTGCGGAAATTGCGCACGCCGACATGTTCGAACATGCCGACCGACACGATGCGGTCGAACGGCCCCTCCAGCGCGCGATAGTCGATCAGTTCGAAGCGCACCTTGTCGGCGACGCCGGCATCCTCGGCGCGGCGGCGGGCGACCTTGAGCTGTTCCTCCGATAGCGTGATGCCCAGCACTTCGGCGCCGGTCCTGGCATGGATGTACAGCGCCATCCCGCCCCAGCCGCAGCCGATGTCGAGCACGCGCATCCCCGGCCGTATGCTCAATTTGGCGACGATATGCGCCTTCTTGTCGGCCTGCGCCTGTTCCAGCGGATTGGCGGGATCGGTGTAATAGGCACAGCTATATTGCTTGTCGACGTCTAGGAAGAGGTCGTAGAGCCGGTCCGACAGGTCGTAATGATGCGCGACGTTGCGCTTCGATTGCAGCGCCTTATTTGCGGTGAGGAAACGGTGGCGGATCTGCCCGCCCAGCCGGCGCAGCGGGCTGGCGGCGAGCTTGTTGCTGCCGTTCTCCCAGCGGCTGTTGCTGGTCGCGAGCATCAGCAGGTCGAGGATGTCGCCCTGCTCGACGATCAGCCGCCCGTCCATGAACGCCTCCGCGACGCCGAGCGCCGGGTCGGCGGCGATCTCGCGATAGACCTTCGTGTCGGTGATGCGGAACGACACGGGCTTCAGCGCGGGATCGTCCTGGCCGAAGGTGGAGACCGAGCCGTCGGGCTTGGTGAGGGTGAGGCGGCCGCGCTGGATCGCGCGGCGGAGGAAAACGTCGATCAATGCCATGGCGCGCGTGCTAAACCCTGCCTTGGGCGCGACGCAACCGCGGAAGCATTGCGCGAGGGTAGCTCGCCTTCTAGGCAGCACGTCCATGCGCTATGTCAGCACCCGCGGGAACGCGCCCGCGCTCGACTTCGCGGGCGTCACGCTCGCCGGCCTCGCCTCCGATGGCGGGCTGTACGTGCCCGAAACCTGGCCGACGCTGTCGCCGGACGCGATCGGCGCGCTGAAGGGCCTGTCCTACGTCGATACCGCCGTGGCGGTGATGGCGCCGTTCGTCGAGGGCACGTTGACCCGCGAGGAGCTGCGCGGGCTGTGCGCGGCCGCCTACGGCGCGTTCAGCCACGACGCGGTGACGCCGCTGGTGCAGCTCGACCACGACCAGTGGCTGCTGGAGCTGTTCCATGGGCCGACGCTGGCGTTCAAGGACGTGGCGCTGCAACTGCTGGGACATCTGTTCGAGCGGTTCCTGAAGGGCACCGACCAGCATCTGACGATCGTCGGCGCGACCAGCGGCGATACCGGATCGGCGGCGATCGACGCGGTGGCGGGGCGCGAGGGGGTCGACATCTTCATGCTCCACCCAGAGGGCCGGGTGAGTGAGGTGCAGCGGCGGCAGATGACCACGGTCGGCGCGCCCAACGTCCATAACATCGCGATCCGCGGCGACTTCGACACCGCGCAGGCGCTGGTGAAGGCGATGTTCAACGACGCGTCGTTCGCAGGCCGCTTCCGGCTGTCGGCGGTGAATTCGATCAACTGGGCGCGGTTGATGGCGCAGGTGGTCTATTACTTCTACGCCGCGGTGCGGCTGGGCGCGCCCGCCAGGCCGGTGGCGTTCAGCGTGCCCACCGGCAATTTCGGCGACGTCTTCGCGGGATACGTGGCGGCGAAGATGGGGCTGCCGGTCGCCAGGCTGGTGGTCGCGACCAACGTCAACGACATCCTGGCGCGCGCGCTGTCGAACGGCGATTATTCCAGCCGCGCGGTCGTGCCGACCCCGACGCCGTCGATGGACATCCAGGTGTCGAGCAACTTCGAGCGGCTGCTGTTCGACCTGGGCGGGCGCGACGGCGCGGCACTGGCGGAGCAGATGCGTAGCTTCGAGGATGCGCGCAGCATCCGGCTGACCAATGCGCAGACGCAAGGAGCGGCGCCGCTGTTCGTCGGCGAGCGTGTCGATACCGACGAGATGGCGGTGGCGATGCGGCACGCGCACGAGCGTGCGGGGCAGATCGTCGACCCGCATACCGCGATCGCGCTGGCGGCGGCGCAACGCCATGCCGCGCAGGGCGTGCCGATGGTGACGCTGGCGACCGCGCACCCCGCCAAGTTCGGCGACGCGGTGGAGCGCGCGACCGGCACCCGCCCCGCGTTGCCGCCGCGCGTCGGCGACCTGTTCGAGCGCGAGGAACGGTATGTAACGCTCGACGCCACTTATGAGGCGGTCAGCGGTTACGTGGCGCAACATGCGGTGCCGCGCGGCTGACATGCAGCTGTCGACGCTGATCGGGGAGCCGTGGGCGGATTACGGGCTGGTCGATTCGGGCCATGGCCGCAAGCTGGAACGCTATGGCCGGTTCCGCTTCATCCGCCCCGAGCCGCAGGCCTTGTGGGCACCCGCCAGGCCCGACTGGCGCGCGCACGGCGAGTTCGTGCCGGGCAGCGACGAGGACGGCGGCGGGCAGTGGCGCTTCGCCGAGCCGGTGCCGCGCGATGGCTGGCCGCTGGCCTGGGGAGAAGGCGACGCCAAGGTGCGCTTCACCGCGCAGACCACGCCGTTCCGACACCTGGGCTTTTTCCCGGACATGGCGCCGGTATGGTCGTGGATGCGCGGGCGGCTGGCGGGCTGCGCTGAACCCGAGTGCCTGAACCTGTTCGGCTATACCGGGGTCGGCACGCTGGCGCTGTCGGCTACGGCTGCGAAGATGGTGCATGTCGATGCGTCGAAGAAGTCAGTCGAGGCGGCGCGCGGCAATGCGGCGCTGTCCGGACTTTCGGGCGCGCCGGTGCGCTGGATGATCGACGACGCCGCCAAGTTCGTCGCGCGCGAGGTGCGGCGCGGGCGGCGCTATGACGGCATTCTGCTCGACCCGCCCAAATACGGGCGTGGGCCGGACGGCGAGGTGTGGCGGCTGGAGGAGCATCTGCCGGCACTGATCGCGGATTGCCGGCGGTTGCTCGATGCCGAGTCGCGCTACCTGTTCCTGACCGTCTATGCGGTGCGGATGTCGGCGCTGGCGATCGGCGAGATGCTGCGACAGGTGTTCGCGGACCTGCCCGGTACGGTGGAGGCGGGCGAACTGGCGGTCCGCGAGGAAGCGCGCGGCCTGGCGCTACCGACGGCGATCTGGGCGCGCTGGTCGCGGTAGGTTCGGGGCGTCAATCGGTACCGGCAGTCGGTCGCCCAATCCTTCCCCCGGAACACGCCCTTCGACAAGCTCGGGACGAACGGGGTGGTGGATGCAGGCCCGCGAAGTGCCTTTTACGCGCTGCCGGCGCGCATCGCCGCGCCGGCGACGAGCGGCGCGCCCGCCAGCAACACCAGGCTGACCGCCGCCAGCAGCTTCAGCCCGCTTACGCCCCCGTCGATCGCGCCCGCGCCGAAGATCAGCAGCGGCACGGCGAGCGGCAGCATGACCAGCCCCGCCACCGCGCCCGCGCCGCGTAAGCCGGTGACCAATGCGCCGGTGGCGACCGCCAGCGCGGCGAGCCCGGGCGTTCCCAATAGAAGCCCCGCCTCGACCATAAGCAACCGCTGCGCCGACAGGTCGAGCAGCCCGGCGGCCACCACCGCCGCCAGCATCAGCGGCGGGGCGAAGGCGCACCAATGCGCGGCGATCTTTATCGCCGCCACGGTCGTCGGCGCGATTCCGCGAACGACGAGTTGATCGAGCACGCCAGCTTCCAGATCGGGCTGCACCAGCCGCTCGACCGGGAGCAGCGCCGCCAGCAGCGCGGCGGCCCAGATCACCCCGCCGCCGACCCGCGCCAGCAATGTCGCGTCGGGGCCGATCGCGAACGGGAACAGCACCGCGACCAGCAGGAAGAAGGCGATGACGAGCGTCGCGCCGCCCCCGGCATAGCCGCGGCGCACGTCGCGCCAGAACAGCGCGATCACAGCGCCACCGTGGCGGCATCGCGCACCGACAGCGGCTGGTGCGTGGTGACGACCACCGCGCCGCCGCCGCCGCGATGCCCCTCGATCAATCCTTCGAGCCGCGCGACCGCGGCGGCGTCGAGCCCGCTGGCGGGTTCGTCGAGCAGCCAGAGGTCGGCGCCGCTCGCCACCACGCGCGCCAGCGCGGCGCGGCGGCGCTGGCCGGTCGACAGCATCCGCACCGGCACGTCGGCGAGGTCGTCGAGCGCGACCGCCGCCAGCGCCGCTGCGACGCGCATGTCCGCCGATGCGCGGCCATCCAGCGTGGCCCAGAAGTGGAGCGCCTCGCCCAGCCGGCGCTCGGCATCGAGCGCGGCCGCCTCGCCCAGCCAGGCGACGCGCCCGTCGCGCGCGACGGTGCCGGCGAGGGGAGCGAGCAATCCGGCCAGGACGCGCAACAGGCTCGACTTGCCCGCGCCGTTCGGACCGGTAACGAGCAGCGCACCGCCGCGCGGCACGTCGAGGTCGAGCCCCTCGACCAGCACGCGCCGGCCGCGGGCGACGGTCAACGCGCGCGCCGTCAGCGTGCTCAATCGGTCACCGCATCTTCCAGCGCGTGCATGTCCTCGTCGGACAGGCCGAAATGATGCCCGATCTCGTGAACGGTGACGTGCGCGACCAGGTCGTCGAGCCGCACCCCGGTCTCGCACCATTCGGCGAGGATCGCCTGGCGGTACAGATGGATGCGGTCGGGCATCGCGCCGCTGTCGAACGCGCTTTTCTCGCCGACCGGCCGCCCGTGGTAGAGGCCGGTCAGATCGAGCGGGTGCTCCAGCCCGAGCGCGGCGAGCGTCTCCGCGTCCGCCTCTTCCTCGACCAGCAGCACGACGTCGCCGAGATGGGCGCGAAATTCGGCGGGGAGTCGCGCGATCACCGCGCGGGCATGCGCCTCGATCGCGTCCGCGGAGGGCGCCGCCCCCATTGCCTCTTGCCGGTCCATGCCGCCCGCCATACCCGTGCGCGGACCGACACGGAAGGGAGCGCGACATGGCCGACACGATCGAACCGCTGAGCGAGGCCGAGCGCGCCGACGCGCTCGATGCGCTGCCCGACTGGGACTACGACGAGGGGCGCGACGCGATCACCCGCTCGATCGTGTTCACCGACTTCGCCGAGGCGTTCGGGTTCATGACGCAGGTCGCGCTGCTCGCCGAGCGCGCCGATCACCATCCGGAGTGGAGCAACGTCTGGAACCGCGTCGAAATCCTGCTGACCACGCACGATGCCGGCGGGCTGTCGGGGCGCGACATCGAACTGGCGACCGCGATCGACGCGATCCTGGGAGGTTAGAAGCATAAGCGACTGATCGTCATCAACATGATTTGACGGAACATCCCGGCGGAGTCGCCCGTATCCGTCACCCTATGCCGGCACCCGAGACACCGATGTTCCGCTGGACGCATCATGCGCAGGCGGGGCTGGAATCCCTGCTTCACGCGCATATCGCCGATCGCGCCTTTCCCTGTGTGGGCGCGAAGGCGGCGATGGCACGCGGCACGATGAACGTGCTGGCGTGCACCAGCATCGACAGCGCGTGGGACGACCTGCGCATCCATGACGGGCTGGTCCAGTTCGCGGCGGCGTATCGCGAGGATCCGACGCTGTTCCGCAGCTTCGCGGTGGTGTTCGACGGTCCCGAGGATCTCGACGAGCCGGCGTTCGAAGCGGCGCTGTGGCAGCGGATCCAGTCGCTGTCCGACAAGGACGTGTGGCGCGGACAGCAATATGACGCGCGCGTCAGCCACGACCCGGCCGATTCGCATTTCTCGCTGAGCTTCGGCGGCGAGGCGTTCTTCGTCGTCGGGCTGCATCCGCACGCGTCGCGCCCGGCGCGCCGCTTCGCGCGCCCGACATTGGTCTTCAATCTGCACGATCAGTTCGAACAGCTGCGGGCCGATGGCCGGTACGAAACGATGCGCGAGGCGATCATGGTGCGCGACGAGGCGATCGCGGGATCGCGCAACCCGATGCTGGCGCGCCACGGCGAGGCCAGCGAGGCGCGGCAATATAGCGGGCGCGTCGTCGACGAGGCGTGGCGCTGCCCGTTCCACTATGCGGGCAAGGGCGAGGATACCAAGCACGCATGACCGGCACGGTGCATGAGATCGCCCCACGCAGCGGCGCGGGGTTCACGCTGGGCGCCGGACAGACCCTGACCGTGATCGACCCGCAGGGGGTGCAGGTCGCGGACCTGCTGGCGTATAATGCGGCCGACGTGCGCGAGGTGCTGTCGTCGGGGCGGACGCTGGATTATGCGGAGACGATCCGGCTGACGACCGGGCACAAGCTTTATTCCAACCGCTCGAACGTGATGCTGGAAATCGTCGAGGATACGGTCGGGCGGCACGACTTCCTGCTGACGCCGTGCTCCTATGCGACGTTCGACCATTTCTATCCCGACCTGCCGCGGCATCGCGGATGCTTCGGCAACCTCGCCGAGGCGCTGGCGCCGTGGGGGGTGACCGAGGACATGATCCCGGTCGCGTTCAATTGCTTCATGAACGTGCCGGTCGACGGCACGACCGGACGGCTGGAGGTGCTGCCGCCGACCAGCCGTGCGGGCGATCGGATCGTCTTCCGCGCTGCGATGGATCTGGTGATCGGGCTGACCGCCTGTTCGGCGCCGGCGTCGAACGGCGGCAGCTTCAAGCCGATCCACTACCGGGTGGAGGACTGACGCTCCGTCTCGGCGACGCGTCGCATGTAGCGCGCCGCAAAGTCGAGGTGCAGCCGTCGGATCGGGCCGTCCGGCGCGGCGCGGGCGTGCTGCTGCTCCTGCGCTACGCGTTGGCGGTAATAGTCGCCGTCGTTGCTATAGGCCATGACCGATGCTCCGATGCTGGAGGGATTGCGGTACGCTGCCGACGGGCGCGATGATGCACCCGGCCGGGTCGCGCGGCGTTGATGTCGATCAGGAAGGAAGCGTCCAAATTGCACCATCGGGATCACGTGGATTGAAGACGCTCGCCCATTCCTTCCGCCGCGCAGCGGCCGATGGGTCCGACTCGCGCGTCGAGCGTGCGGTGATCGACGAATCGCCGGTCGCGATCGAGGTGAACGGCATCGGTTATGCGGTGATGATGGCGAGCGCCTACGCACTGGAGGATTTCGCGACCGGCTTCGCGCTCTCCGAGCGGATCGTCGCGACCGCGGGCGAGATCGACGCGCTCGACCTGCATGAGACGCCGCGGGGCACGATCGTGCGGATGGCGGTGCCCCCGGCCCGCGCCGCCGCGGTGATGGAGCGGGTGCGGCGCCGCACCAGCGACAGTTCGTGCGGACTGTGCGGGATGGACAATCTCGACGCGGTGCACCGCGACCTGCCGCGCGTACCCGACAGCAGCGCCGCACCAGCGGCGATCTTCGCGGCGCTGGCGGCGATGCGCGATCACCAGCCGCTCAACCGCGCGACCGGCGCCGCGCACGCCGCGCTGCTGTGCGATGCGCACGGGGCAATCCGCGTCGCGCGCGAGGATGTCGGGCGGCACAATGCCTTCGACAAGCTGATCGGCGCGATGGCGCGACAGGGGCTGGCATGGGACGGCGGCTTTGCGCTGCTGTCGTCGCGCTGCTCGTACGAACTGGTCGAGAAGGCGGCGCTGGCGGGCTGTCCGATGCTGGTGACGGTGTCGGCGGCGACCAGCCTGGCACTGGACCGCGCCGCCGCCGCCGGGCTGACCCTGGTGTCGCTGGCGCGCGACGATGCGGTGCTTTTTGGCGCACACATGCGTTAGGGGTCCATGACCCAGCAGCACGACGATCGCCCCGATTTCACCCCCTATGACGGTCCCGCGGGCGGATGGGGGTCGGTCCGCTCGCTGGCCGACATCATCCCGCGCGAGAAGAACGTCGCCCAGACCAGCGCCGAACTGCTGCGCCAGAACAAGCCCGACGGCTTCATGTGCGTCAGCTGCGCATGGTCCAAGCCCAACCCGCCGCATCCGGCCGAGTTTTGCGAAAACGGCGCGAAGGCGACCGCGTGGGAGATCACCAGCCAGCGCGTCACCCCCGACTTCTTCCGCCGGCACACGCTGAGCGAACTGCGCGGGTGGAGCGACTATCGGCTGGAGGAAGCCGGGCGGCTGACGCATCCGATGAAATACGATGCGGCGAGCGATCGATATGTCGTCGCGCCGTGGGAGGAAGCGTTCGAGGCGATCGGCGCGCGGTTGAAGGCGTTGCCGCCCAAGTCGGTGGTCTTCTACGCCTCGGGGCGCGCCAGCCTCGAGACGTCGTACATGTGGCAGTTGATGGCGCGGCTGTACGGCAACCAGAACCTGCCCGACAGTTCGAACATGTGCCACGAATCGACCTCGGTCGGGCTGAAGACCTCGATCGGCGTGCCGGTCGGCACGACGACGCTGGAGGATTTCGACAGCACCGACTGCATCCTGCACTTCGGGCAGAACGTTGCGACCAACAGCCCGCGCATGCTCCACCAGTTGCGCGACGTGCATAAGCGCGGCGCCGACATCATCGTGTTCAACCCGTTGAAGGAGCGCGGGCTGGAGCGGTTCACCGACCCGCAGAACCCGCTGGAGATGGCCACCGGCAAAGAGACGCCGATCGCCACCCAATATCACCAGGTGAAGGCCGGCGGCGACATCGCCGTGATGACCGGGATCGCCAAATGGCTGATCGAGCAGAACGCGATCGACCACGACTTCATCGCGACGCACACGCATGATTTCGCGGCCTTCGCCGAGAAGGTCCGCGCGACCGGCTGGGGAGAGATCGAGCGCGAATCCGGGCTGACCCGTGCCGCGATCGAGCGTGCCGCCGCCGCGTACGGACGATCGAAGGCGGCGATGGCGATCTACGGCATGGGGCTGACGCAACACGTCAAGGGCGTCGACAACGTGCGGATGGTCGTGAACCTCATGCTGCTGCGCGGAAACATCGGCAGGCCGGGCGCGGGCCTGTGCCCGGTGCGCGGGCACAGCAACGTGCAGGGGCAGCGCACGGTCGGGATCACCGAGAAGACCGAACTGGCGCCGGTAGACAAATTGAAGGAACGCTATGGCTTCTCACCACCGACCGAGAAGGGGCTCGACACGGTCGAGGCGTGCCGCGGGATCATCGACGGATCGGTGAAGGCGTTCCTGTCGCTGGGCGGCAATTTCGCGCGTGCGGTGCCGGAAACCGAGCTGGTCGAGGACGGCTGGGCGCGCATGGACCTGTCGGTGCAGATCGCGACCAAACTGAACCGCAGCCACCTGATCCCGGCGGCGGGCGACACCTGGCTGCTGCCGTGCCTGGGCCGGATTGAGCGCGACCTGCAGGCGACGGGGCCGCAGCGGGTGACGATGGAGGATTCGACCAGCGTCATCCACCCGTCGCTGGGCAAGGTCGAGCCGGCCAGCCCGCACCTGTTGTCCGAACCGGCGATCGTCGCCGGGATCGCCAAGTCGTTCCTGCCGCCGAACCCGGCGATCGACTGGGATGCGTGGGTCGGCGATTATGCGCTGATCCGCGACGAGATCGCGGCGGTGATCCCCAACTTCTTCGCGCGCTTCAACGAGCGGTTGCAACAGGAGAAAGGCGGATTCTGGAAGGGCAACAAGGCCGCCGGGCGCGAATGGGATACCAAGAGCGGGAAGGCCGAGTTCCTGGTGCCCGACACGCTGAACGCGACCGGCTTCAGCGACGGCGACGGGCGCTTCCGGTTGCTGACGCTGCGGTCGAACGACCAGTTCAACACCACGATCTACGGCTATTCGGACCGCTTCCGCGGCATCAACGGCACGCGGCAGGTGGTGCTGATGAACCGCAACGACATCGCCCGCGCCGGGCTGACCGCCGGGCAGACCGTGACGCTGGCGACCGATGCGGAGGACAATCAGGACCGGCGGGTCGGCGACCTGATCGTGGTGGAATATGACATTCCGGACGGGTGCATCGCGGCCTATTATCCGGAGTGCAACCCGCTGATCCCGCTGTCGCATCATGCCGAAGAGAGTCATGTGCCGGCGGCGAAATCGGTGCCGGTGCGGGTGGTGGCCGTTTAGCCCTCTCCCCTCCGGGGAGAGGGTTGGGTGAGGGGTCGGAGCCTCGCGGAGAGCAACCTCTCGGTGAGACCCCCGCCCCTCACCCCAACCTTCTTCCCGGAGGGGAAAGGGGGCACCCCTCTCCGGCATAATTGTGCGACAAATCACCGATAGCGCGGCCGCTCGCCGTTGCCGGGGTATGTCATGCGTCTTCTCGTCCTCCTTCTCGCGTCCACCGCCGCTTTGCCCGCCGCGGCGCAGCAAGCGGCCGCGCCCGCGAACGCCCCAGCGCAGGCGACCGCCGCCGAGCCCGAGCCGGAGGAAGAAAGCAGCGAGGACATCGTCGTCACCGGATCCCGGACGCAGCGCGGTGCAGTCGTCGGCGACATCGCGCCCGAGCAGCAATTGTCCCCCGCCGACATCCGCAGCTACGGCGTCAGCTCGGTCACCGAATTGCTCAACGAACTGTCGCCGCAGACGCGATCGGGGCGCGGCGCGGGCGGCGCGCCGGTGGTGCTGCTGAACGGACGGCGGATCTCGGGTTTCCAGGAGATCCGCGACCTGCCGACCGAGGCGATCCAGCGCGTCGACATCCTGCCCGAGGAGGTCGCGCTGAAATACGGCTATCGCGCCGATCAGCGCGTCGTGAACTTCGTGCTGCGTCGCCGCTTCAAGGCGGTGACCGCCGAAGCAGAGGATCGCTTCGCGACCGAGGGCGGACGCAACACGCCGGGTGGCGAACTGGACCTCTTGCGCATCCGCGGCGACAAACGCGTCAACCTGCACCTGGAATACAGCCGCCCTGGCGCACTGACCGAGGCCGAGCGCGACATCATCCAGGCGCCGAACGCGGCGGCGGTCGGCGGCAACGTGTCATCGCAGAACCGGGGCGCGATCGACCCGCTGTTCGGGAATGCGACAACACTGGGCGTGCCGGCGTCGGCCGCGACCGTGGCCCCGGCGCTCGGTGACTTTTCGACGACGCGCAACACCACCGACCAGGGTGCGTATCGCACGCTGCTGCCGCAGCAACGGACGTTCAGCGCCAACGGCACCTATGCCACCACGATCTTCGGCAACACCTCCGCGTCGCTGAACGCGACCGTCGATCACAATGTCACGCGCGCCCTGCGCGGACTGGCGGAGGTCGATCTCGACCTGCCGGTCGGCAGCCCGTTCTCGCCGTTCGCGGTGCCGGTACGATTGACGCGAGCGTTCGACGACGTGCCGGCGCTGACGCAGCGTGTCGAGACGACCGACCTGCATCTGGGCGGCACGCTGAACGGCGATCGCGGCCAATGGCGCTGGTCGCTGACCGGCAATCTCGACCGCGACGAAAGCAACACGCTGACCACGACCGGGCTGGACGCCAGCGCGCTGCAGGCCGGGATCGACGCGTTCGATCCGCTCGCCAACCCTTATGCGCCGCTGTCGCTGGGCGCCTCCCCGGCGGATCGCGGACGGTCCGTGGCGACCAGTGCCGGGCTCGACGCGCTGGCGGCCGGCCCGCTGTTCCTGCTGCCCGCGGGCTATGCCAACACCAGCATCCGCATCGGCGCGTCGACCAGCGACTTCACCAGCGACTCGTTCCGGCGCGGGGTGGCGAGCAGCGCCGACATCGGGCGCGACGTCGCCAATGCGCAGCTCAACCTCGACCTCCCGATCGCCAACCGCGCGCAAGGCGTGCTGAGCGCACTGGGGCGGCTGTCGATCAACGGCAATCTGGCGGTCGACCAGCTGTCGGACTTCGGGACGCTGTGGACGATCGGATACGGCGCGAACTGGACGCCGATCACCGGCGTGCGCGTGCTCGCGTCGGTGACCGAGGAGGACGAGGCGCCGTCCGCGCAGCAGCTCGGCAATCCGACCGTCACGACGCCGGGCGTGCGGGTGTTCGATTACGTGCGCGGCACCACCGCGACGGTGACGACGGTGACCGGCGGCAATCCGAACCTGATCGCGGACAACCGCCACGCGCTGAAGCTCGGCGTCGACATCACCCCGTGGAGCGCGCGGCAGATCAACTTCCGTGCCGATTACACGCGCCAGACGACGGATGATCCGATCGCGGCCTTCCCCAGCGCGACCGCCGCGATCGAGGCCGCTTTCCCCGACCGTTTCCAGCGCGATACGGCGGGCAATTTGCTGCGCATCGACTCGCGCCCGATCAACTTCGCGCGCAGCGAGACGTCACAGCTACGCTACGGTGTGAACCTGTCGTTCCGGATCAAGTCGGAGTTGCAGAAGCGGATCGAGGCGTATCGCGCCGGCGAGGGGCCGAACCCGTTCGAGGGGTTGCGGCCGCCCGGCGGTGAACGGCGCCCCGATCGCCCCGCCACCGATCCTACCCGGCCGGACGGCAGCGCGATGAACGGCGGGCGACCGGATGCCGGCGGTGCCCCCCAGGGTGGTCCGCCGGGCGGCGGGCGTGGCTTTGGTGGACGCGGCTTTGGTGGGGGTGGCGGCGGACAGGCCGGCGGCCGGGTGCAGTTCGCGCTGTATCACACCTGGCATCTGACCGAGCGCGTCACGGTCGCGGACGGCGGGCCGGTGCTCGACCTGCTGAACGGCGACGCGATCGGCGCGGCGGGCGGGCAGGCGCGGCACGAACTGGAGGGACAGGCCGGCTACGTCAACAACGGGCTCGGCGCGCGGCTGTCGGTCAATTACCAGAGCGGGACGCGCGTAAACGGCGGGACCGCGGCGGCGCCGGAGACGCTCGACTTCGGCGGGCTGGCGACCGCGAACCTGCGACTGTTCGCGGACCTGGGCGGCAACATCGACTGGGTGCGCGCGCACCCGTGGATGCGCGGCATGCGGGTGAGCGTCCAGCTCGACAATCTGTTCAACACTCGCCGCGACGTCCGCGATCAGAGCGGCGCGGTGCCGATCGGGTTTCAGCCGGGCTATCTCGACCCGGTCGGGCGCACGATCCGGGTATCGGTGCGAAAACTGTTCTTTTGACGGATTACAGGCCGATGCGCACCGCCAACCAGCGCGCGGCCGCCTCCGGAGTCTGCTTGTCGCGGTCGCGATCGACGCGGTAATTGGCCTCACGCATCGTCGCCACCGGGATACGTCCGATCAGCGGGCGCAGCGCCGCGGCGAAGCGCCGATCGCCGCGGTGCGCGGGCGACACCAGCAGGATCGCGTCGTAGCCGGGGATCGCGCGTTTCGGATCGGCGAGCACCGTCAGCCGGTCGGCGGCGATCCGCCCGTCGGAGGAGAAGGCGCTGATGACGTCGGCACGCCCGCTTTCCAGCGCGCGGTACATGAAGGTCGGGCTGTACGGTGTCGCCGAGGCGAAGCGCAGCGGATAGGCGCGGCGGATCGCCTGCCATTCGGGTCGGTCGAGGAATTCGAGATCGGCCCCGAACCGCAGCCGCGGCGCGACGCGGACCAGATCGTCCAGCGTCGCGATCCCCTGCGCCCTCGCCGCGTCACCGCGCAACGCGAACGCATAGGCATTCTCGAATCCCAGTGCACCGAGCATGGTAATTCCGCGTGTGGTGCGCGCCCAGTCGGCGATCGCGCGCAACTGGGCGGTACGCGACGGCGCGTCGGTCCGGTGCATCTCGGCGGTCCAGATCGTGCCGGCGTAATCGACGTAGACGTCGACCTCGCCGTCCGCGACCGCGCCGAACGCCACCGCGGAGCCGAGCCCGTCGCGGTAGCTGACCGTGTAGCCGGCGCGCCTCAGCCGGTCGCCGATCAACCGCGCAAGGATATATTGCTCGGAAAAGTTCTTCGCGCCCACCACCACGCGCCGGTCCCCGCCGCGCCACAGCGGCGCGCTGGCCGCCACGACCGCCAGCGCGAGGGTGCCGAGCGCCAGCCACACGCGGCCCCAACGCCGCTGCTCCGCGGCATGTTCGGCGATGCCCAGCAGCGCATCGACCCCCAGCGCCAGCGCCGCCGCGCCGATGCAGCCCGCGATCACCAGCGCCCAGGCCTGCGTCTGCAATCCCGCGAAGATCAGGTCGCCGAGGCTCGGCTGCCCGACGGTGGTCGACAGCGTCGCCGCGCCGATCGTCCACACCGCCGCAGTGCGCACGCCGGCCATCGCGACGGGCAGCACCAGCGGCAGCTCGACCAGCCGCAGCTTCTGCGCACGCGTCATCCCGATCCCGTCCGCCGCCTCGAGCACCGCCGGATCAAGCCCGCGCAAGCCGGTGACGATGTTGCGGACGACCGGCAGCAGCGCATAGAGCGTCAACGCGAGCAGCGCGGGCAGGAAGCCGAGCGCAGGCACGCCATGCCCGATCCACAGCAGCACCGGATAGAAAAGCGCGAGCAGCGCGAGGCTGGGGATCGTCTGTACCAGGCTGGCGGCGGCGAGCACCCCCGCCGCCACCCGCGGTGCGCGTGCGGCGCGGATCGCGACCGGCACGCCGATCGCCAGCGCCACGGCAAGCGCCGCCATCGCGAGCAGCAGATGCTGCGCAGCGAGCGCGGGGACGCGGGCGAGCCCGTCGCTCACCCGGCGAGCGCCGCCAGGCGCATGGCCTGATCGCGCGGCACCGCGACCAGTGCCTGCGCCGCCTCGCCCCCCGCCCCGCCCAGCAGCGCGGCCGGCGGTTCGTCGGCGACCACGCGCCCGGCCGCCATCACCACGACGCGCGTGGCGAGCAGCAGCGCCTCGGCTATGTCGTGCGTGACCATGATCGTGGTCAGCCGCATCTCGTCGTGGAGCCGCCGCACCGCTTGACCCAGCGACTCGCGCGTCACCGGGTCGAGCGCACCGAACGGCTCGTCCATCAGTAGCAGCCCCGGCCGCGTCACCAGCGCGCGGGCCACCCCGACGCGCTGCCGCTGCCCGCCCGACAGCTCGGACGGCATCCGCGTCGCCACCGCCTGCGGCAGCTCGACGAGCTCGAGCATCGTCGCGACGCGTGCCGGATCGGGGGTGTGCGCCAGCCGCAGCGGCAGCGCGATGTTCTCGGCGACGGTCAGATGCGGGAACAACCCGACATCCTGAAAGACATAGCCGATCCGCCGCCGCAGCGCCGGCGCGCGCTCGCTCGCGACGTCGGCGCCATCGAGCGTGACGCGACCGCGGTCGGGCACGACAAGCCGGTTCACGGTCTTGAGCAAGGTCGACTTGCCCGATCCCGATGCGCCGACCAGCGCGACGAACGCACCTGCGTCGATCGCCAGCGACACGTCGTCGACCGCCGCGGCGTCGGCGTAACGCTTGGCGACGCCATCGAAGGCGACCGCGGGTCCGGACGAAAGTGCTGGCATCCCCGCCGGTGATGCGGGAAGCGTGGCGCGGTAACAAGCGTTAAGACGGGAGAGCGAGTGATGAAGGCGATGCTGGTCACCGGCGGCGGCTCGGGCATCGGGCGCGCGGTGGCGCAAGTGTTCAGCGCGCGCGGCTGGCGCGTCGGGCTGGCGGACATCGATCCGAAGGGGCTGAAGGAGACCGCTGCGCTGCTGCCGGCGGATCGCACCAGCACGCATGTCATGGATGTGCGCGACCCGTCCGAATGGGAGGAAGTGCTCGCCGACTTCGCGCGCGTCGGCGACGGGCGCCTCGACGTGCTGTTCAACAATGCCGGCATCGCCGCGGGCGGTGCGTTCGCGGAGATCGGGCTGGACGCGATCGACCGCGTGATCGACGTGAACTTCCGGGGCATGGCCTATGGCGCACGCATGGCCTATCCGTACCTGAAGGCGACGCCGGGATCGTGCCTGCTCAACACCGCCTCGGCCTCGGCGATCTACGGATCGGCGGGGCTGGCGATCTATTCGGCGACCAAGTTCGCGGTGCGCGGCCTGACCGAGGCGCTGGACGGCGAATGGGCCGCCGACGGCATCCGCGTCCGCTCGCTGATGCCCAGCTTCATCGACACCAACCTGCTGTCGGCGGCGATCCCGGGCACCAACCACACCGCGCGCGACCTGGTGGTGCGCCGCAAGCTGGAGTTCACGCCCGTCGATGTGGTGGCGGAAAAGGCGTGGGCGGCGGTGCACGGCGACCGCGTCCACACGGTGGTCGGCAAGACCGCGCAGCGCATGGCGTTCGCGGCGCGCTGGATGCCGGGCCGCCTGCGCGCGATGATGCGGGCGCGGTGAGGCAAAAGAACCTCCATCGTCAGCCCCGCGAAGGCGGGGATCCAGACGCGCAGGTCTATCGATCGAGCCGCAACGTCAGAGGTTCTGGATTCCCGCCTGCGCGGGAAGGACGAAACGCATCACACCCGCATCGGCATCAGCACGTACAGCGCCGGGCTCTTGTCGTTCTCGCGGATCAGCGTCGGGGCGGCGGCATCCGCCAGATGGACCTCGACCTGGTCGGTGCCGATCTGCCCCAGGATGTCCATCAGGTAGCGGCTGTTGAAACCGATCTCGAACGGCGCGGCGGCATAGTCGCCGGGCACTTCCTCGGCGGCGGTACCGTTTTCGGGGCTGGTGACCGACAGCGTGATCTTGTCGCGGTCCAGCGCCATCTTCACCGCGCGCGTCTTCTCGGTCGCAATGGTCGAGACGCGGTCGACGCCCTCCATGAAGCTTTTCGGATCGAGCTTCAGGATCTTGTCGTTGGCGGTCGGGATCACGCGGCTGTAATCCGGGAAGGTGCCGTCGATCAGCTTGGAGGTCAGGATCGCCTGCCCCAGGTCGAACCGGATCTTGGTCCCCGACAACGACACGCCGACCGAGCCGTCGACCTCGTCGAGCAGCTTGCGCAGTTCGGCGATGCATTTGCGCGGCACGATGACGTCCGGCATCCCGTTCGCGCCCTCCGGCTGTTCGACCGTCACGCGCGCCAGCCGGTGGCCGTCCGTCGCGGCGGCCTTCAGCACGCCCTCTGCGGTGTGCAGGAAGATACCGTTCAGATAATAGCGCGTCTCCTCCGTGGAGATCGCGAAGCGCGTCTTGTCGATGATCTGCTTCAGCGTCTCGGCCGGCAGCTCGAACTGCGTCGGCAATTCGCCCTCGGCGATGACCGGGAAGTCGTCGCGCGGGAGCGTCCCGAGCGAAAAGCGCGCGCGGCCTGCGACGATCGTCATCCGCCCCTCAGCGGCGGTCAGCGACACCTGCGCGCCCTCCGGCAGCTTGCGGGCGATGTCGAACAGGGTGTGCGCCGACACGGTGGTCGCGCCCGGCTGGTCGACCGTGGCGGCGACGCTTTCGTTGATCTGCAGGTCGAGGTCGGTCGCCATCAGGCGCAGCTGGCCCTCCGCGGTCGCCTCCAGCAGCACGTTCGACAGGATCGGGATGGTGTTGCGCCGCTCCACCACCGACTGGACGTGGCTCAGCCCCTTCAGCAGCGTCGCGCGTTCGATCGTCGCCTTCATCGTCACTTCCCCCGGCCCGCAGGTCACTCACCAGGGGCAATTGGCCGATTCTCCCTAGCCAAAAAGAAAGGGCCGGAGCAAGCGCCCCGACCCTTCCCGCTCCAACGCGGATGCGAAATCAGAAACGGATGCCAAGCCCCGCCATCAGCTGGTGCCGGTCGAGATCGATGTCATAGCCGTCGAGGTCGCCGTAATGCGAATAACGATATTCGGCCGTGACGAACGACGTCGGCGTCAGCTTGTACTCAAGCCCCGCGCCCAGCCGGAAGCCGTCGAGGTTGGTCTTGTCCACCAGCTCGTTCTCGGCATTGGTGGTCGCCTGGTAGCGGCTCTCGAAGCGCGCGTTGGTATAGCCGGCCTTGCCGTAGATCATCGCCTGCGGCGAGATGACGTAGCCCAGCCGACCGCCGACATAGAGGTCGCGCCCCGCCTCCACCGAGAAACGGTCGCCCGCCGCCAGCGCGTTGTAGCTGCGCGCCTTGGTGGTGGCGTCGGTCAGCTCGCCGTCGATGCCGTACAGCAGGTTGCCGCGCTGGAAATCATAGCCGATGCGGCCACCATAGGCGAGCCCCTGCCGCCCCTCGGAATCGCCGTCGCCGCCGTCCTGCACGTTGTCGTAGCCGGCCAGCACCTCGACCCGGCCGCCCTCGAACGAGCCGTTCGCCGGGCCGTCCTGCGCCATCGCCGGGGTCGCTGCCGCCACCGCCAGTACCGCCATCGCAAGCTTACGCATGTCTCACTCCATCTCACGCACCCCGAACCCTGGGGCGTGCGGCAACAAATACGCAGCGCGTCGCTCGTTGCATGAACCTGACATAAACAAGAATTTGCGTGGCGCTTCGGCAACACTGATTTCGGTTGCCTTCGTGGCGCTCCGCGGCGACAGCGCGCCACACGATGATGATCGCCCTCGCCCTGTTGTCCGCCGCCTCGGTGCGCGAACCGCTGGGCGTATGGCAGCGGTGGGCGGCACTGCGCGATTTGCCGGGCCCGCGCTGCTTCGCAATCGCGCAGCCGCTGCGCCGCGACGGCGACACCGATCGGCGTGGCGCCTATGCGCTGGTCGCGGCGCGGCAGGGCGCGACGCGCGCGTCGTCGTTGCTGCTGCGGCTGTCGCGGGCCCGCGGCGCGGGTGCGCCGCTGACGCTGGCCATCGGCGAACGGCGCTTTGCGCTGATCGGAGACCGCATGACGGCACGGGCGGGCGATGCCGCGACCGACCGCGCGATCGTCGGCGCAATGCGGGGCGCGACGGCGATGACGCTGACCACGCTCGATGCCGCGGGACGGGCGATCGCCGACACCTATCCGTTGGCCGGCGCGGCGACCGCGATCGATGCCGCGCAACTGGGCTGCGCGGCGCCATAACGCTGGAAAAATCAGCGCCTGTCGACTATGTGCGCGCGATGCTCACATCCTCGGCTGCCCCCATGCCCATCCCCGGGCACATCGATCCCGTGACCGTCCCGCGCGCCAGCGCGCCGCGTACGGACGGGCGCATCGACCTGATCGGGCTGCCGCGCGATGAATTGCGGCAGGTGCTGTCCGACGCGGGGCTCGACGCAAAGGCGGCCAAGCTGCGCGCCAAGCAGATCTGGCACTGGATCTACAACCGCGGCGCGACCGACTTTGCGGTGATGACCGACATCGCCAAGGCGCAGCATCCGTGGCTGGCCGAGCGGTTCGTGATCGGCCGCCCGCAGGTGGTGGAGGCGCAAGTGTCGACCGACGGCACGCGCAAATGGCTGCTCCGCTCCGAGGACGGACAGGATTACGAGGCGGTGTTCATCCCCGACGCCGACCGCGGGACCTTGTGCGTGTCGAGCCAGGTCGGCTGCACGCTCAACTGCCGTTTCTGCCACACCGGGACGATGCGGCTGGTGCGCAACCTGACCGCGGGCGAGATCGTCGGCCAGGTCATGCTGGCGCGCGACGCGCTCGGCGAATGGCCGAGCCAGCCCGAGGGGCGGATGCTGACCAACATCGTGATGATGGGTATGGGCGAGCCGCTCTACAATTTTGACGCGGTGCGCGATGCGCTGAAGCTGGTGATGGACGGCGACGGCCTGGCGCTCAGCAAGCGGCGAATCACGCTGTCGACCAGCGGCGTGGTGCCGATGATGGCACGCGCGGGCGAGGAGATCGGCGTCAACCTGGCCGTGTCGCTTCATGCGGTGACCAAGGACGTCCGCGACGAGATCGTGCCGCTGAACCGCAAATACGGCATCGAGGAATTGCTGCAGGCGTGCGCCGATTATCCCGGCGCCAACAACGCGCGGCGCATCACGTTCGAATACGTCATGCTCAAGGACAAGAACGATTCGGACGCCGAGGCGCAGGAACTGGTTCGGCTGCTCCGCCACTACAAGCTGCCGGCCAAGGTCAATCTGATCCCGTTCAATCCGTGGCCGGGTGCGCCCTACGAGACCTCGACGCCCGAGCGCGTGCGGCGGTTCAGCGAAATCATCTTCGAAGGCGGCATCTCCGCGCCGGTGCGCACCCCGCGCGGGCGCGACATCGATGCGGCGTGCGGACAGTTGAAGACCGCGGCCGAGAAGAAGAGCCGCGCCGAGCTCGACCGGTTGGCCGCGGAGAAGCAGGCGGCACTTGGTTGATGCCGCCGGCGTGGCGCTCGCGGCCGGGGCGGGCGTCGTCGGGGGCATGATGAACGCGCTGGCGGGTGGCGGTACCTTCGCCACCATGCCGGCGCTGCTCGCCCTCGGCACCCCCGCCAACATCGCCAACGCCACCTCCAACCTGGGGCTGATGCCGGGCGCGGCGGCGAGCGCATGGAGTTTCCGCCGCGAGTTGCAGCCGGTCGGCGGCGTTTCCGTGCGGGTGCTGGCCGCGATCACCTTCGTCGCGGGGCTGGTGGGCAGCGTGTTGCTGGTGGTCACGCCCGGCGCGGCGTTCGACCTGATCGTGCCATGGCTGCTGCTGATCGCGTTCGTCGCGATCGCCTTTGGCGCGCGCGCGGCGGACTGGCTGGCCGCGCGGGTGACGATCGGCACGCGCACGCTGATGATCGTGCAGGCGGTGCTCGGCACCTATGGCGGCTATTTCGGCGGTGGGGTCGGGATCATGACCACGGCGACCTACGGGCTGCTGGCGGGCACGAGCCCACGCGCGATGTTCGCGCCGCGCACGCTGATGCTGGCGACCGCCAATCTCGCCGCCGCCCTGGTCTTCGTCGCGTGCGGGATGGTGCGATGGGACGCGTGCCTGCCGATGCTCGCCGGGGGGATCGTCGGCGGCTGGCTGGGCGCGATCGTCGGCAAGCGGCTGCCCGCGATCGTGGTGCGGTGGTGGACGATCCTGGTCACCGGCGCGACCACCGCGGTGTTCTTCGCCCGCGCCTATGGCTGAGCAACAGCGTCGCGCCGGCCAAGCATTGTTGTGCCCGTTCAGGCGACTATCGGACGCGGATAGAACCATTCCGAACCGAACGGCACGAAGATCATCGTCACCGCGAGCCTATGCTCGGCCCCGCCGGAACGACTCCGGATCAATGGTGGGGATAGATCATGGTGGAATTCACAGCCGACGAGCGTCAGCAGATCGCCTTGGCGATGATGGACGAGACGCCGATCGAAGCGAAGCCGCTGACCGATGTGAAAAGTGTCTTCTGCCAGAATTGGGACACCGTGAAACAGGTGCTCGAATTCCTGTCGGGCTACCTGCCGCTGCCAGTCCGCTTCGCCGTCAAGGCGCTCATCAAGGCTGGTGACATCTTGCACGGCAAGATCTGCTGACACGCCTGGATCACGCGGGCGGACGAACGTCCGCGTGGTTCGCATCACTGCGGCCGCGTCATCGCGAACTTTTCGCCGACCTCGAAATAGTCCGCCGGCCCGCCGCCGCGCATGATCGGGTGCGCCCGCTCGGTGCGATAGACGCCGTCCTCGAGCATGGCGCGGTCGATATGGATCGCCACTGCCTCGCCCAGCACCAGCCAGTTCGGCAACGCTGCGCCCGCCGTATCCTGCAATTGCACGATCTGCGTCACCCGGCATTCGAACTGCACCGGGCTGAGCGCCACGCGCGGCGGGGCGACCAGGGCCGACGGCAGCGTCGCCAGCCCGGCGCGTACGAACTCGTCCTCGTCGGTCGGCGCCGACGTCTCGTTCATCGCCTCCGCCAGATCGCGCGTGGCCAGGTTCCAGACGAACTCGCCGCGGGTGCGCGCATTCGCCAGCGAGTCCTTCTCGCCCGACGAGCAGAAGCCGAGGATCGGCGGGCGATAGGCCAACAGGTTGAAGAAGCTGTAGGGTGCCAGATTGCGCCGCCCGTCCGCCGACACGGTCGAGATCCAGCCGATCGGTCGCGGCGCGACGATCGCGTTGAGCGGATCGTGCGCCAGGCCGTGGCCGCGTGCGGGTTCGTAGAAATGCCATTCGGTCATGGCGCGGCTTCTGCTAGGAAGCGGCGATGCCCGCAACCGTGATCCGTCGCCACCGCCTCGCCACGCGCCTGTGGCATTGGGTGAATGCGGTCGCGATCGTCGTCCTGATCGGCTCGGGACTGGGGATCAGCAACGCGCATCCGCGGCTCTACTGGGGCCGGTACGGCGCGAACTTCGACCATGCCTGGGCGCAATTGCCGCGGTTTCCGGCATGGCTGACGATCCCGGCGAACTACAATCTGGCGATCTCGCGGCGCTGGCATCTGTTCTTCGCGCTGGTGCTCGCCTTCTCGCTGCTCGCCTTCATGATCGTCAGCCTGCTCAACCGGCACTTTCAGCGCGACCTCGCGGTCCGGCGGCGCGACATAAGCGCAGCGCATCTCGTCGCCGACGTGCGTGCGCACCTCGCCTTCCGTTTCCACGATCCCGAGGCGCCCGGCGACTATAACGCGCTTCAGAAGCTGAGCTATGTCGCGGTGATCTTCGTCGCTCTGCCGCTGGTGATCCTCACCGGGCTGGCGCTGTCGCCGGGCATGAACGCGGCGTGGCCATGGTTGCTCGACGTGTTCGGCGGGCGACAGTCGGCGCGCTCGGTCCACTTCATCGCGATGGTCGTGATCGCCGCGTTCACCGTCGTGCATCTCGTGCTCGTGATCCTGGCGGGATGGCGCAACGAGGTGCGCTCGATGCTGACCGGCAAGTGGCGGGTGCCCGAATGATCCCCTCTCCTATTAGGCGCCGGACGCTGATAGCGAGCGGTGCGGGGCTGGTGCTCAGCGGCTGCGACCGCGTGATCCAGCAGCCCACCGTGCGGACGATCATCTTCAAGGGCGAGGACATGCACCGCGGGCTCCAGCGCGCGCTGATGAACCGCGACGCGCTCGCCCCCGAATTTCGTCCTGAACAGATGTCGCCGCGCTTCCGCACCAATGGCACGCGCGATCCGGGCACCGCCGACTATGCCGCGCTCCGCGCCGGGCGGTTCGCCGATTGGCGGCTGACGGTCGACGGGTTGGTCGCGCGCCCGCTGCGGCTGTCGCTCGCCGATCTCGGCGCCTTCCCGCAACGCGCGCAGATCACCCGTCACGACTGCGTCGAGGGATGGAGCGCGATCGGCAAGTGGCAGGGGCCGCGACTCGGCGACGTGCTGAAGGCGGCGGGGCTGCGCGACTCGGCGCGGTACATCGTGTTCCGCTGCGCCGATCTGTACGGCGGCGCACCCTATTACGAGTCGATCGATCTGGTCGATGCCTTTCACCCGCAGACGATCCTCGCCTGGGCGATGAACGACCGCTTCCTCGACGTCGGTCACGGCGCGCCGCTGCGGCTGCGGGTCGAGCGGCAGCTGGGCTACAAGCACGCGAAATATCTGATGCGCGTGACCGCGGTCGACAGCCTCGCGGGCATCGGCAAGGGTCGCGGCGGCTATTGGGAAGATAACGTCGACTATGATTGGTATGCGGGCATCTGAGGGTCGCTGATGCGGCGTATCTGCACAGAAGCTCCTCCGCGCCTTCGCCTGGCTTATTCGGGCTGGTCCACCCGCCTCGCCTGCCGCCGTAGTGCGATGACGTAGATCACGCCGGCGACCCCGGCGAACAGAAACCATTGCACCGCATAGGCGAGGTGGTTGTTCGGGATCGCGTCGAGCGACGGCGGCGTGTTGGCGTTCAACCCCGCCGCCGGCCGGTCGGCAACCAGCATCAGCGGGCGCGGTGCGCCCGGCTGAGTCACTTCGGCGATCAGCGGACGGCCATCCGGCGCATGCGCGATCCACCCGCTGACCTTGCCCCCGCGCCACGCGACCTTGCCGACCGGATCGCGCGTCGTGCCGATCTGGATGCTCAGCCCCGGCCCCTCCGCACCGGTCCGGCACACGGCGATCACACGATAGCCCGCCGCCCCCGCGCCGGCGCGCGTGATCGATACCGGCTCCAGGCAGAAGGCGCTCGACCGCCGGAACAGCAATGTCTCGTCCGAAAAGCGCGGGAAAGCGACGGCGGGCAGCGTCGGGTTGGCGGCGAGCTGCGCCAGGAACGCCTCTTTCTGCGGCCGCCGCTCCAGCAGCTGCCACAGGCCCAGCGCGACCATCGCCGCGATCGCGACGGCAACGATGATGGTCGGGACGACGGGAATGCGCTTCACGAGGCGATGCGCCCCTCGCGCGCGGCGGTGCGAAACTCGGCAGCGAGCAGCCAGCCCTTGGCGGCACGCAGCGACCAGACGACGCTGGCGGTGGTCAGCGGCACCCACAGCAGGACGTGCAGCCACCATGGCGGCGACAGCGACGGTTCGACGGCAATCGCCAGCGCCACGACGACCGCGCCCCAGCCGAGCACCAGCAGCGCCGCCGGTCCATCGCCGACGTTGAGGGCGGCAATGTCGAGTTCGCTGGCGGCGCAACGATCGGCAAAACGAATCGCGCCCGCAAACAAGGTGCGGGCGCCGCACCGGGGACAGAACCCCCCGATGCCGCAGTCGATCGGGCGCGGCGCTGCCCCCGCCGGCGCCCGATCGGCGTGGGTCATCCGCCGTGGACGGGCGCGCCCCAGCCGCCCCAGACGTAGACGGTGACGAACAGGAACAGCCACACGACGTCGACGAAGTGCCAGTACCAGGCGGCGGCTTCGAACCCGAAATGCTGCTTCGGCGTGAACTCGCCCTGGTAGGCGCGGATCAGGCAGACCGCGAGGAAGATGGTGCCCACCAGCACGTGAAAACCGTGGAAGCCGGTCGCCATGAAGAACGCCGCGCCATAGTTGATGCCCTTGAAGGGGAACGGCGCGTGCATGTATTCATACGCCTGGATGCTGCTGAACAGCACGCCCAGCGCCACCGTCAGCCACAGGCCCTTGAGCACGCCGTCGCGATCGCCGACGCCCAGCAGACCCCACAGCCCGCGCTTCTCGCCGCCACGCTGGTTGTGGATCAGCGCGTGGTGCGCCCAGGTGACCGTGGTACCAGAGCACAGCAGGATCAGCGTGTTGAGCAGCGGCAGTTCGAAGGCGTTGATGACCTCCAGCCCCTTGGGCGGCCATTGCGCGGCGATCGCCGCAGCCCCCTCGGCGGCGCGCTCGACCTGCCCGTCGACGACCTGCATCGCGGTCGGGAACAGCGAGAAGTCGAAGAACGCCCAGAACCAGCCGACAAAGAACATCACCTCGGAGGCGATGAACAGGATCATGCCGTAGCGGAAATGGAGCTGCACGACGGGCGTGTGATCGCCGGCATGCGCCTCGCGGATGACCTGGTGCCACCAGCCGTACATGCAGAACAGCACGGAGGCGAGGCCGATCAGGAACACCCAGCCACCGCCGACCGCCTCATGCATGTACATGATGCCGCCCGATGCCATGATGAGCGCGGCCAGCGAGCTCAACAACGGCCAGGGGCTGGGTGGCAGGATGTGGTAATCGTGGTTCTTGGCACCCGCCATGCGCGGCTCTCCCCAATTCGCTTATCGCCCGGTCTTACCCGCTCGCCCTGGCGGAATCCACCGGGTAAAAGGTGTAGCTGAGCGTGATCGTCTGCACGTCGCGCGTGTCGGGATCGGTCAGGATCTTGGGATCGACGTAGAAGATCACCGGCATCCGCTGCGTCTCGCCGGGCTTCAGCGTCTGCTGCGTGAAGCAGAAGCACTGGATCTTCGTGAAATATTTGCCGGCGATCGCCGGCGTGACATTATAGGTCGCGGTGCCGGTGACCGCCTGTGCGCTGCGATTGGTGGCGGTGAAGAACGCCATGTCGCGCGCACCGATCTCGACCGTCTCCTGCTCCTGCTCGGGGACGAAGCGCCATGGCAGCTTGGGGCTGGTGTTCGCGTCGAAGGCAATGTCGATCGAACGGTGCACCCCGCCCGGCGCCACTTCGCCGCGCCCCGTCGTGCCGTTCAGCCCGGTCGCCTGGCAGAACAGGCGGTACAGCGGCACGCTGGCAAAGGCGAGCCCGGCCATGAAGCAGATGCCCAGCACCGCCAGCAGCGCGGTGCGCACCGTGCGCGGGCGCCGATCCGATCGGGCGGGCGGGCTCAATGCGCCATGCCCTGCTGGATGCGCGCGATGGTGATGAAGAACACCAGCACCACGAATGCGCCGAGCAGCAGCGCCACCACGATCGCGCGCGCCTTCTGCCTGCGGCGGATCAGATCCTGTTCATCGTCGCTCATGCCACCCACCGATCGACGACCAGCGCCCCGAAGATCACGAAAAGATAGACGATCGAGAAGGCGAACAGGCGCTTCTCGTAAAACATCGCCGTGCCCGCGCGCCGGGCGCCCGCGGCGACCAGCGCGGCGAGCACGCAGAACGCCGCCGTCATGGCGACCGCGACCACGCCATAGATCGCGCCGGCCAGCCCGAGCGGCCAGGGCGCGACCGCAACGGCCGCCATCGGGATCGTGTACAGCCCGATCTGTCGCCGCGTCACCGCCTCGCCCGCCACCACCGGCAGCATCGGCACCCCGGCATTGGCGTAATCGGTCTTCACGAACAGCGCGAGCGCCCAGAAATGCGGCGGGGTCCACAAAAAGACCAGCGCGAACAGCAGCAGCGGCAGGACCGCCACCTGCCCGGTCGCCGCCGCCCAGCCGATCAGCGGCGGGAACGCTCCCGCCGCACCGCCGATGACGATGTTCTGCGGCGTGCGGCGCTTCAGCCAGACGGTGTAGATCAGCACGTAGAACAGGATTGAAACGGTCAGGATCGCCGCCGCGGCAAGGTTCACCGCCAGTCCCATCAGGATGACGGAGAACGCGCCCAGCCCGACCCCGAAGTGCAGCGCCGATTGCCGCTCCATCCGTCCGGCGGGCAGCGGACGTTGCGCGGTGCGCTTCATCACCGCGTCCAGATCGGCTTCATACCATTGATTGAGCGCGCCCGCGGCACCCGCGCCGAGCGCGATGCACAATATGGCGGTGAAGCCGAGCACCGGATGGATCCCGACCGGCGCCGCGAGCATCCCGCACAGCCCGGTGAAGACGACCAGCGTCATCACGCGCGGCTTGGTCAACGCCAGGAAATCTCGCCAGTCGGCCGGCGGCAGCAAGGGGGCGGCAGGAGTCATCGAGCCCCCGCTCTACCCCCGCAACGCGGACGTGGGAAGCCGCAGCGGCGCATCCCCATGTGGACGCTCGCACCCCGCTCGCCTAAGCCGGACGACGACGGTGACGGGGGCAACAGACGGATGAACCAGCAGAAGCTGCGGAGCGGGGCGGTGGCGGGGTTGGCGCTGCTGGCGCTCGTGCTCTTCGCGGTCCAGCTCCGGCAAGTGCTCAACCGACCGCTCAACGACACCGATTTCCGCTATGTCTGGCTGGCGGGCGAGATGTGGAGCGGCCGGGGCAATCCCTATGGGTCCGGCTATATCCCGGAGAGCATCCGCGTGTTCGGCGCCGACCACCCGCTGCTGGTATGGGTCTATCCTTTTCAGTGGTTCTGGATCGCGGTGCCATTCGCCGCGCTGCCGCCGCTGGCCGCGCTGCACGTCTGGCAGGCGGCGAGCTATCTGCTGGTCGGGATCGCCGCCTGGCTGGCGCTGCGGACCGCCGCGCTGCTGCACGTGCGCCGCGACACGCTGCTGACGCTGGTCATGGCCACCTACGTCCTGACCTTCAATCCGCTGGCGGGAACGTTGCAGCTTGGGCAGCCGGTGATGCCGGCGGTGTTCGGGTTCGCGGTGCTGACCTATGGCATGGCAGTGGGCCGCGACGGGGTGAAGCTGACCGGCGTCGTGCTGCTCGCCCTCAAGCCGCAGTTCGGCGTGCCCGTCCTGCTGATGCTGTGCACCGCGCCCGGCGGGTTCCGGCTATGCGTGATCGGCGGGCTGATCACCGCCGCGCTGGCGGTGCCGCCACTGTTGCTCGCCGGGGCGGAGGAGCAGGTTCGCGGGCTCTTGGCGAACATCGGCGGCAGCTATGACGGCGTGCCGATCAACCAGCCGATCTCGATGGTGGGGCTGCCGCACCTGCTGGCACTGACGACCGGTGTGCAGATGCCGATCAGCGTCGGCCTGCTGATCGCCGCAGCGGTGACGACGACGCTCGGCGTGATCATCAACCGGCATCGTGCGCTGACCGTGGCCGATCGCGTGCTCTATAGCGCCGCCTTTTCGGCGAGCGCGGTCTCATGCCTGGTGGGGGTGCATCCGCCGGATCTGGCGGTGGTACTCGTCACCCTGCCGCTGCTGCTGCGCCAGCACCGGGCGTTCGCGCTGGTAGGCGTCGCGGGGTATGTGCTGCTCTGGCGCTTCGAAAATGTCGCGCGGATCGCCGGATTGGACCCCGCGCACGGCAATACGTCGCTTGCGACCGCGGGGGTATTCCTGATCGGGGCCAGTTGGACGCTGGACTTCTCCCGGCGGGCAACGTCGCGGCAACCCGCGCCCTGAGCGCCCGGCGCGATCGATCGCTCGGCTTCGGCGCCACTTACCGGTCCGGCGCCGAAGATGGCGTGATTCTGCGATAATGATAGCCGTAGAGGTCGGGGGTGAAGCCCGCCTGCGCATACAAGGCGCGGGCCGGGACGTTCGTCGCCTCGACCTGCAAGGCCAGGTGGGAGGCCCCGGCGCGCGCAGCCCAGTCGATCAGTCCTGTGACGATCGCGCGGGCATGCCCCTTACGGTGCGCCGCAGGGTCTGTGGCAATCGCTTCGATCACGGCGATGTCGCCATGAAGCGCGGCATAGCCGATCGCCACATCGCCGCGCCGTGCGTAGCCCGTCGGGAGCGCGATCCGCGCGGCAACCTGCGCGGGATCCTCGGCGCTAGGCGCCAGGCGGAGGCGGGTCGCCAGCCAGATCGGATCAGGCGCATCGGTCAGGACGATGCCGGCGGGCGCGGTGCGCGCGTGCCGCGCGACGTGACGGAGCAACGTTCGCGTCTGGCCTTCGCGTGGCGCAAACCCGTTCCTGTCGAGCAGATCGTCGATATCGGGCGTCAGGTCGGTCACGCGCACGATCGCCGGCTGCCGCGCTGTGCTGAAGTGGTCGCGGATCGCCGTCAGCGTCGCGGCGTCCAGCGCCGCCCCCGGCAGGATCGCGCTCGCCGAGTTGCTGCGCCGGCTGCCACCATCCGACAGCGCCACCGCCCAGTCGCCGATTCGCACCGCCTGTCGCGGCGGATAGGCGGCGGCGCACGCGCACTCGACGCGCCACGCAAGCGGATCGGCAGTCATCGCAGCCCCTCCGAAAGCGACAGCGGCGGGGAAGCTGTCGCTATCCCGCCGCCTGGTTGCTTGCCGACGCGATCAGTCGATCTTGGGCAGCGTCTCGAACTGGTGGAACGGCGGCGGGCTGGACAGCGTCCATTCCAACGTCGTCGCGCCCTCACCCCACGGATTGTCCGGCGCCTTCTTGCCCGCCAGCAGCGACCAGATGACGTTGACGAAGAAGATCGCCATGCCCGCGGCCATGATCATGTAGCCGATCGTCGCGATGTTGTTCCAGTGCGCGAAGCCGTCCGGATAGTCCGGATAACGGCGCGGCATGCCCTGCAGGCCCAGGAAGTGCATCGGGAAGAACAGCAGGTTCACGCCGACGAAGAATACCCAGAAATGCAGCTGGCCGAGCAGCTCCGAATACATCTTACCCGACATCTTCGGGAACCAGTAGTAGAAGCCGGCGAATAGCGAGAACACCGCACCCAGCGACAGCACGTAGTGGAAGTGCGCCACCACGTAATAGGTGTCCTGCATGTAATCGTCGACGCCGCCGTTGGCGAGCACGACGCCGGTCACGCCGCCGACCGTGAACATGAAGATGAAGCCGATTGCCCAGACCATCGGTGTCGGGAAGCGCAGCGAGCCGCCCCACATCGTCGCGATCCACGAGAAGATCTTGATGCCCGTCGGCACCGCGATCACCATCGTCGCGGCGGTGAAGTACATCTTCACGTTCACGCTCATGCCGGTCGTGAACATGTGGTGCGCCCACACGACGAACCCGACCACGCCGATCGCGACCATCGCATAGGCCATGCCGAGGTAGCCGAACACCGGCTTGCGGCTGAACGTCGCGACGATGTGGCTGATGATGCCGAAGCCGGGCAGGATCATGATGTACACTTCGGGGTGGCCGAAGAACCAGAACAAATGCTGGTACAGCACCGGATCGCCGCCGCCGGCCGGATCGTAGAAGGTCGTGCCGAAGTTGCGATCGGTCAGCAACATCGTGATCGCCGCCGCCAGCACCGGCAGCGCCAGCAGCAGCAGGAAGGCGGTGACCAGCACCGACCAGGCGAACAGCGGCATCTTGTGCAGCGTCATGCCCGGGGCGCGCATGTTGAAGATCGTGGTGATGAAGTTGATCGCGCCGAGGATCGAGCTGGCGCCCGACAGGTGCAGCGACAGGATCGCCATGTCGACCGACGGCCCCGGCTCGCCATAGGTGGAGAGCGGCGCATACACGGTCCAGCCGGTGCCCGCGCCGCCGAAGAACGGCGAGGCGAGCAGCAGCAGGAACGCCGGCACCAGCAGCCAGAAGCTGATGTTGTTCATGCGCGGGAACGCCATGTCCGGCGCGCCGATCATGATCGGGACGAACCAGTTGCCGAACCCGCCGATCATCGCCGGCATCACCATGAAGAAGACCATGATGAGGCCGTGCGCGGTCACCAGCACGTTCCACAGGTGCAGCGCCTGGTCGAACGTCTGCTCCTGCCCGCCGTGCAGCATCGTCGCCCATTGCGGCAGATACTGAATGCCCGGATGCATCAGCTCGGCGCGCATGAGGCCCGAGATCGCGCCGCCGATGATCCCCGCGACGATCGCGAAGATCAGGTAGAGCGTGCCGATGTCCTTGTGGTTCGTCGACATGAACCAGCGCGCGAAGAAGCCGGGCTTGTGATCGGCATCCGCATGATGATGGTGGTCGTCGTGCGCGACGAACGCCGAGGGGTGGAGCGCGGTGTCGGTCATGATCTTAGCGTCCGGCTTCGCCGACGCCGCCCGGATTGCCGGTGGCGCCCTGCGGGGAAATGGGGGGAGTGTCGGTCCCGTTCTCGATCGGCCCGGTGATCGCATTGGCGACCGCCGCTTCGTCCATCACCGACGCGGAATTGTCCGCACCCGGCTGCGGGATCACCGCGTCGGACGCCTTCCCCGGCGCAGGCATCGTACCGCCCTTGGCGCGGACCCAGGCCGCGAACTGCGCGGGGGGCACCGCCTCGACGGCGATCGGCATGAAGGCGTGGCGCGCCCCGCACAATTCGCTGCACTGGCCGAAATACAGGCCGGGCTTGTCGATGGTGAAGCTGGTTTCGTTCAACCGGCCCGGGATCGCGTCGAGCTTGATCCAGAACGCCGGCACCGCCCAGCTGTGGATGACGTCATTGGCGGTGGTGATCAGGCGGATCGGCACGCCGACCGGCAGCACGACGCGATTGTCGGTCGCGAGCAGTCGCGGACCGTCGGACGCGCTGCGCGCGCGTTCGCCCGGTGCGACCTGATTGCCTTCCTTGAGCATGTTGGCGGTAATCTCGATCCCGCCGTGATCCGGATATTGGTAGCTCCAGAACCACTGGTTTCCGATCGCCTTCAGCGTCACCGCACCCGCCGGCGCCGGCTTGAACTGCGCCTGGAGCAGGCCGATCGAGGGCACGGCGATCGCGACCAGGATCAGCACCGGGGCCAGCGTCCAGACGACCTCCAGGATCGTGTTGTGGCTGGTCCGCGACGGCGTCGGATTCGCGCTGGCGCGGAACTTCACGATCACGACGACCAGGAGCACTAGCACCAGGATCGAGATAATCGTGATCAACGGGAAGAGGATGCGATCGTGAAACCAGTGCGCGCGCAGCCCGTTCTTGGTCACCTGCGGCTGAATATGGATCACGCCGTCGAGCGGCTGGCCGACGCCGGGTGCCGAGGCGGTCGCGTCAAATGCCGGGGCCCCGTCCATCGCCAGTGCGGGGGACGCCGGGGCGGCGTCCGGCTTCTGCAGCGAACCGCCCGAGGTCCCCTGCTTCGAGTCGGCCGGTCGCAGCCCCGTCGGCGCTGCGGTGGCCGCCGTGGCGGGGGACGTCGCGGCCGGCGCCTGTGCCCCGGCGCTGCCCGCCCCCGTCAGGGTGGCCAGCGCGAAGCCCGCCGCCAGTACCCAACCCTTTATCCCGGTTCTCAGCATCTTCTTATCGTCACCCCTGTCGTGGTGCGCGCATTCGCGTCCCGGGCGTGTCGAAGCGCCCCTCCTGCACCTGCCTATAGCATGGCATCCCCCCGCCTCAAGAGGGCGCGCGTACGCGTCATTTCTTGCGGCGTGCGTTGCGCGCGCGCGGCCGCGCTCGTATGGCGCGCGCTCGTATGGCGCGCGCAGGAGACGTTTCACACGATGACCGACGACGACGTGCTCGCCGAATTCCGCGCCGCCGATGCGCTGCTGGAAGGGCATTTCATCCTGTCCTCGGGGCTGCGCAGCCCGCGCTACCTGCAATGCGCGCGGGTGTTGATGAACCCGCGCCGCGCCGCGACTCTGGCCGAGGCGCTGGCGATGCGCCTCCCGTCCGAGCTGCGCCGGCGGATCACCGCGGTCGTCGCGCCCGCAATGGGCGGGGTGATCGCGGGGCAGGAAATGGCGCGTGCGCTGGACGTCGATGCGATGTTCGTCGAGCGACCGACCGGCACCTTCGAGCTGAGGCGCGGCTTCCGGCTGGAGCCGGGGCAGGAGGTGCTGATGATGGAGGACGTCGTCACCACCGGGCTGTCGAGCCGGGAGGCGATCAAGGCGATCGAGGCGGCGGGCGGGCGCGTGATCGCGGGTGCGGCGCTGGTCGACCGATCGAACGGAACCGCCGATATCGGCGTCCCCTTCTTCCCGCTGATCCGGCTGGAGGTGCCGACCTACCAGCCCGACGACCTTCCGCCCGAACTGGCGGCCATCCCGGCGATCAAGCCCGGTAGCCGGGCAGCAGCGTGACCGCGCCGCTGCGCCTCGGGGTCAACATCGACCATGTGGCGACCGTGCGGAACGCGCGCGGCGGCGGCGTGCCCGATCCGGTCCGCGCCGCGCTGCTCGCCGCCGAGGCCGGGGCGGACGGGATCACCGCGCACCTGCGCGAGGATCGCCGCCACATCACCGACGCCGATATCGCGCGGCTCTCCGCGGAGCTGTCGATCCCGCTCAATCTCGAGATGGCGGCCACCGACGAGATGCTCGACATCGCGCTGCGCCACCGCCCGCACGCCGCCTGCATCGTGCCCGAGAAGCGCGAGGAACGCACCACCGAGGGCGGGATCGACGCCGCGAAGCAGCATGATCGCCTGGCGCCGATGGTGCGCCAACTCGGCGCGGCGAACGTCCGGGTCTCGCTGTTCATCGAACCCGACCCGCGCCAGATCACCGCGGCGGTCGCGCTCGGCGCGCCGGTCGTCGAGCTGCACACCGGTCGCTATGCCGAGCTGGACGGCGAGGCGCGCACCACCGAGCTGCGCCGCCTGTCCGACGCCGCCGCGCTGGCGGCGAAGAACGGGATCGAGGTCCATGCCGGGCACGGCCTGACCTTCGATAACGTCATGCCCGTCGCCGCGATCCCGCAGGTCCGCGAGCTGAACATCGGCCATTTCCTGATCGGCGAGGCGATCTTCACCGGTCTGGCCGAGAGTGTACGGCGGATGAAGACGTTGATGGAGCAGGCCCGATGAGGACGGAGGCGTGATCGTCGGCCTCGGCTCCGACCTGTGCAATATCGAGCGGATCGCGCAGTCGCTGGCGCGGTTCGGCGAACGTTTCGAGGCGCGCGTCTTCACCGAGGTCGAGCGTGCCAAGGCGGCGCGGCGCCCGTTCACCAAGGCCGGCACGCTCGCCAAGCGCTTCGCCGCGAAGGAAGCCTTCTCCAAGGCGGTCGGCACCGGGTTCAGGGCCGGCGTGTTCATGAAGGACATCGGCGTCGTCAACGCCCCCTCGGGCGCGCCGACGCTGGCGCTGACCGGGGGCGCCAGGGCGCGGCTCGACGCGATGATCCCCGCCGGATACCGCCCGCACATCCACCTGACGCTGACGGACGATCACCCCTGGGCGCAGGCGTTCGTCATCATCGAGGCGCTTCCCGACCAACATGCAGGAGCCGAGTGACCGCGTGGCAGAGGATATCGCATTGACCGGCGACCGCCCGCCCCCGCCCGCCACGAGCAGCGAGACGACGGCGGCGCGCACCGGCTTCGATTGGTGGGGCGAGGTCAAGGGGCTCTTCTGGCTGCTGCTGGCGGTGCTCGGCTTCCACAGCTTCATCGCCAAGCCCTTCTACATTCCTAGCGAATCGATGCTGCCGGGCCTTCTGGTCGGCGACCGGCTGGTGGTCTCGAAATTCGCCTATGGCTGGTCGTTCGTCTCGCCGACGATCCCCGATCCGGTCGCGATTTTCCGCGGCGTCGTGCTCCACCAGCCGGTCGACAGCTGGTCGGTGCAGGTGCCGTTCGTCCACGGTCGCGTCTGGGGCAGCCTGCCCGAGCGCGGCGACGTCGTGATCGTGACCCCGCCGGGCCAGTCGAGCGACTATATCAAGCGCGTGATCGGCCTTCCCGGCGATACGCTGGCGGTGCGCGGCGGCGTGGTGATCCTGAACGGCAAACCCGTGCAGCGCGGCCCGCTCCATTATCGCGACCTGCCGGTCGACGCCAACGCGACCTGCGACGCCGACCAATATCCCGGTGCGCGGCAGCAGCGCGGCGACGGCACCACCGTCTGCCATTTGCCGATCGTCACCGAGACGTTGCCCAACGGCCGCCGGTACGACACGGTCGATCTGGAACCCGACAGCCCCGGCGATCATTACGGCCCGGTGACGATCCCAGCTAACCACGTGTTCCTGATGGGCGACAATCGCGACCGCTCCGCCGACAGCCGCTTCGCGCTGGGCGGGTTCGAGCGCGGGCTGGGCGGCCCGGTGCCTTATGAGAATATCGGCGGGCGTGCCGAGTTCATCACCTTCTCGGTCGATGGCGATGCGACCTGGAATCCACTGACCTGGCCCGGTGCGCTGCGCGGCGGACGTGCCGGCACCTCGCTTCACCCGACGCGCGTACCATGATCGCACCCCGCCCATGAGCGAGCCACGGGAGGTGCGGATCGACGCCGGTGGCGAGCGCATCCGGGTCAGGGCTGGCGCGAGCCCCAGCGAGGTGCGCGACGACGCCACGCGCGACGAGATCCGCCGCGCGGCGGTCTGGCTGGGGATGGCATGTGCGATCGCGCTGATCGTGCTGCTGGTGCAGCCGCTCCTCATCATCTTCGCGTCTCTTGTGTTCGCAGCGCTGCTCGACGGCGGGGTTCGGCTGCTCGGGCGCGCGCTGCCGATCGGGCGCAGCTGGCGGTTGCTGATCGTCTGCCTGCTGACGGTCGCCTTCCTGCTCGGCACCTTCTACCTGGCCGGCGTGCAGATCGCTGCGCAGGCGCAGCAGCTGCGCTCGACGGTCGAGGTACAGGTGCTGCGGCTTAGCCAGTGGCTAAGCGCACAAGGGCTGATGCCGGGCACCAGCGACCTTACCGGTTTCGCGAAACAGGCGCTGTCGTCGGTAGGCCGCGTGACGAGCTGGCTGGGCACTGCGGCGGGTGCGTTGACCAGCGGGTTCATGATCGTCGTGCTCGGGTTGTTCATCGCGATCGATCCGCGCGGGTATGAGCGCGGGCTGCAATGGATGGTGCCCGAGCGCAACCGCGTCGAATTCGCGGTTACGCTGAAGCGCATGGCGCAGACGCTGCGGCGCCTGCTCGCCGGGCGTTTGCTGGGCATGGCGCTGGAAGGCGTGCTGACCGCGATCGCCTTGTGGCTGGTCGGCGTGCCCATGGCGATGATCCTGGGCATCATGACCGGGTTGCTGGCCTTCATCCCCAATATCGGCGCGTTCATTTCCGGCGCGCTGATGGTCGCGGTCGGATTTTCGGCCGGCGTGCATACCGGCGTGCTCGCGATCATCGTCTATGTCGTCGTCCAGACCTTCGACGGCTACGTCGTGATCCCGATGGTCGCCAAGCGCACCGTGGACCTGCCGCCGGCGCTGACGCTCGGCGCACAGATCCTGGCGAGTGCGCTGTTCGGGATCATGGGGCTGGCGCTTGCCGATCCGATGACAGCGATCATCAAGACCGCCATGGAGCGCCGCTCCGAGAACGTCGAGGAGGGCCGTACGGACGACTGACCGCGCCTGTCCCCCGCTGGCGCGCACCGACCGGGGCTGCTAAGGCCCGCTGCCCGTGCGAAACGGGCGCAGGATGAGACGATTGCGCGTCGACGAGCCACTTTCCCCTCCCTCTCCACTCTCCAACGGCGACGCCGCCCCGCTGGTCGCGCTGCAACCGGTGCAGACGTTGCGGCGGCGCTGGCCGGCGCTGCTGGCGACGGTGCTGACCGTCGCGATGCTGATCGGGGTCTGGCACGAGCTGTTCGATCACGGCTTGGCCGGCTTGCGGCGCGCGGTGCCGACCTCGCCCGGCTTCTACATCTTCTTTCTGGCCTCCTATTTCGCGCTGCCGCTGTGCGACTACGCGATCTTCCGCCGGCTGTGGGACGTGCCGCCGGCCGCGTTCCCGGCGCTGAACCGCAAGCGGATCGCGAACGACATCCTCGTCGGCTACACCGGCGACGCCTATTTTTACGCCTGGGCGCGCGCGCGGCTGGAAATGGTCACCGCGCCGTTCGGGGCGGTGAAGGACGTCAGCATCGTCTCGGCGATCACCGGTAACGTCACGGCGCTGCTGCTCGGCGCGGTGGCGCTGCCGCTCGGCTACCAGCTGATCGCCCCCGAGGTGATCCAGGCCATGATCTGGTCGCTGATCTTCGCGACCGCGCTGTCGCTGGCGCTGATCCTGTTTTCGAAGCGCGTCTTCTCGCTGCCGCGCCGGGACCTGTGGTTCATCTTCTGGATCGACCTGCTGCGGATCGCGGCGGCGTGCGTCACGATCGCGCTCGCCTGGGCATGGGCGGTGCCGAGTGTGTCGATCGGCATGTGGCTGTTCCTGGTCGCCGGGCGGCAACTGGTCTCAAGGTTGCCGTTCCTGCCCAACAAAGACCTGCTTTTCGCCAACTTCGCGATCCTGGTGATCGGGCATGATCGTACCTTGTCCGACCTGATGGCGTTCACCGCCGCATCGACCCTGCTGATGCACGGATTGCTGCTGCTGCTGTTCGGGGCGGTGTATGTGTGGGAAAGGACGCGCGCATGGCGCAAGGCAGCATGAGAATGGCTATGTGGAGCGTCGCGGCCGCGGCGCTGGCGCTGGCGGCACCGGGCGCGCGCGCGCAGGTGCTGGGCAGCGACGCCGCCGCGTGCACCGCCGAGCAGGGGCCGGCGATCCTTGCCACCGTCACCGGGTTGAAAGACCGTTCGGGCACGCTCAAGCTGGAGCTGTATCCGCCCAACGAAGACGACTTCCTCGCCGGCGACAAGGACCTGGCGAAGGCAGGCAAGTTCTTCCGCCGCGTGACCGTCGCCCCGCCGCCGAGCGGCGATGCGGCGATCTGCATCCGCGTGCCGCGTCCGGGCCGCTACGCGCTGTTCCTGGGCCACGACCGTGACGGGAAGCGCAAGTTCAACTTCTGGAGCGACGGTGCGGGCTTTCCCAGCAACCACAAGATTGGTCGCGCGCGTCCCAAGCTGGCAGATGCCCTGATCGACGTCGGTCCCGGCGTCACCCGTACCGTGATCCGCGCGCAATATCTGCGCGGACTGGGCGGCTTCGGCTTCATGCGCTGAACGAGAGGCGAATCATGCGGATCGTCGACGTCAACGAATTCTACGCGCCGAACGGCGGCGGCGTGCGGTCGTACCTTGACCGCAAGATGGCGATCATGTCGGAACTGGGCCACCAGCAGATCGTGATCGCGCCCGGCCGCGAGGATCGCGTGGAGGAGCGCCCCGGCGGTGCGCGCATCCACTACGTGAAGGCGCCGGGAATCCCGTTCGATTCGAACTACGGGCTGTTCTGGGATGCCGCCCCCGTCCACGCGCTGCTGGACCATTATCGCCCCGACGTGGTCGAGAATTGCGCGCCGTGGCGCTCGGCGGCGATCGTCGCCGACTGGCGGGGCGACGCCGTGCGATCGTGGTTCATGCACAACGACAACATGGAGGCCTATCCGAAGCGCTGGTTCGCGCGGATCGCGTCGGAGGCGACGATCGAGCGTGCGTTCGGTTGGTACGACCGGCACATGGCGCGGTGTCTCGACCGGTTCGACACGGTGGTCACCAACGGGCCGCTGCTGACCGAGCGGATGCGCGCGCGCGGGCTGCGTGTCGACGCGACGATGACGCTGGGGATCGAGCGCGAGCATTTCTCACCGGAGCTGCGCAGCGCCACGCTGCGCGCCGCGATGCTCGCGCAATGCGGGCTGCCCGAGGACGCCTATCTGCTGATCGGCGTGGGGCGGCACCACCCGGAGAAACGCTGGCCGATGGTGATCGACGCCGTGCGGCGCGCCGGTGCGAAGTTGCCGGTCGGTCTGGTGCTGTTGGGACTGGGTCCCGACACGCGCACGCTGGAGCGGCATATCGACGAGAGCCCGCATGTGCGGATGTTCCAGCCGATCTATCATCGCGGACAGCTCGCCTCGATCATGGCGAGCGCGGACGCCTTCATCCACGGTTGCCACTCAGAGCCGTTCGGGCTGGTTGCGTCAGAGGCACTCGCATCGGGACAGCCGCTGATCGTGCCCGATCGCGGCGGAGCGTCGGCAGTGGCGCAACCCGCCTTCGCGGAGCGCTACCGCAGCGGCGACGCCTATGACTGCGCACGCGCGATCGTCGCCATGGCGTCGCGCGATCAGCACGTCCTGCGCCGGGCGGCGGGTGTCGCGGCGCCGAAGGTGTGGAGCGACCGTGAACACGCGCAGGCGCTGGTCGCGCACTATCAGTCGGTGATCGACGCGCGCGGTTCGACCAGCAGATCGGCGTAGCGCACCGCGTCCGGTGCACAGATCGCGCCGTCAATCGTCGGCGAGCGCGCGCGCCAGGAGGTCGCGGACGGCGATCAGTTCCGCCGACGCCGGCATCGCCGCCAGCGGCGACGATGGCTGAGCCGCCACGGCAGACTCGCGCGCCAGCAATTGCTGGACGCCCTTGATCGTATAGCCATCGCGGTTGAGCAGACGGTCGATCCGCTCGACCAAGGCGACGTCCTCCGGCCGGTAATAGCGACGGTTGCCCGCGCGCGTCACCGGCCGAAGTTGGGGAAAGCGCCCTTCCCAATAACGCAGGATATGCGGCGCGAGGCCGGTCGCCAGCGCGACCTCGCCGATGGTGCGAAACGCGGCGGCGGATTTACTGTCCGACGCCAACGGGCTCAGCCTGCGCCGACGATGCGGTCGCGCATCATCTGGCTGGCGCGAAAGGTCAGGACGCGGCGCGGCGCGATCGGTACCTCGACGCCGGTCTTGGGATTGCGTCCGATACGTTCGCCCTTGTCGCGCAGCACGAACGTGCCGAAGCCGGAAATCTTCACGTTCTCGCCCTCGGCAAGCGCACCGCACATATGGTCCAGGATCTGCTCAACGAACCGCGCCGAATCGGCACGGGAAAGCCCCACCTGCTTGTGAAGCGACTCCGCCAGATCTGCGCGCGTCAACGTACCTGCTTGCATCATCGAGCTGCCCTAGCCCCCGAAAAGGTTCAGTAATTCCCCTCCGTTATCGAGCCAGCCTCGACTTGTCGATGCGGCCGGAATCACGGGTCACATCCGGACGACGGCCGCTCCCCACGTGAATCCGCCGCCCATCGCCTCTAGAACGACGATATGCCCGGGCTGGATTCGACCGTCGCGTACGGCCTGATCCAGGGCCAGCGGTACCGACGCGGCGGACGTGTTGGCATGCTGATCGACAGTGACCACAACCCGTTCAGAAGGCAGGGAAAGCTTGCGTGCCGTCGCGTCCAGTATCCGCGCATTTGCCTGATGCGGAACGACCCAATCGACCTTGTCGGCAACCAGCCCGGCGGCCCTCAAGGCCTCCTCCATGACCGCCGCCAGATTGACGACCGCGTGGCGAAAGACCTCCCGACCCTTCATCCGCAGCTTGCCCACCGTCCCGGTCGTGGACGGTCCGCCATCGACATAAAGCAACCCATTATGGCGACCATCGGCGTGCAGCCGCGTCGCCAGGATGCCGCGGGCGGCGGGATCGCCGACATCATCGGCGGTGTCGCGCGACTCCAGCACGATCGCTCCGGCGCCATCGCCAAACAGCACGCAGGTCGCCCGATCTTCCCAGTCGAGGATGCGGCTGAACGTCTCGGCGCCGATGACCAGCGCACGGGTGTGCGCGCCGGCTCGGATCATGCTGTCGGCGACCTGCACCGCATAGAGGAACCCCGAGCAGACGGCCGCCACGTCGAACGCGACGCAATCGTCGATCCCCAGCATCGCCTGCACCTTGGTGGCGGTGGCCGGAAAGGTGTTGTCGGGGGTGGCGGTAGCGAGGACGATCAGGTCGATATCACCCGCCGCCAGTCCGGCCGCGGCGAGCGCGGCGATGGCGGCATCACGCGCCAGCGTCGCGGTCGTCTCGCCCTCGCCCGCAATGTGTCGGAAGCGGATACCGGTGCGCTCGACGATCCACTCGTCGGAGGTGTCGACCTGCTCTGCCAGTTCGGCATTGGAGACGCGGCGGGCGGGAAGCGCAGCTCCCGTCCCCGTCAGCACGGCACGGATCATGCGGCCGCCTTTGCTTCGAAGTGGCGCAGGTCTTCGATGATGCGCCGGGTCAGGTCGGCACGGACCATCTTGGCAGCATTGCCGATCGCGGTCGCCACCCCGCGCTCGTTGGCGCTACCATGGCTCTTCACGACCAGCCCGTTCAGGCCCAGGAAGACCGCGCCGTTGTGGTTGTTCGGATCGAGATGATCGCGCAGCAGCTCGGTCGCCGGGCGCGAGATCAGGAAGCCGATCTTCGAGCGTGCCGAACTGCGGAACGCGCGCTTCAGCAGGTCGGCGACGAAACGCGCCGTACCCTCGGCGGTCTTGAGCGCGATATTGCCCGAGAAGCCGTCGCACACGATCACGTCATGCTGCCCGCGCGACAGGCGATCGCCCTCGACGAATCCTTCGAAGCGCATCGGCAGGTGCGGCGCGGCGCGCAGCATCTGCGCGGCGTCGCGAATCTCCTCGGTGCCCTTCTGGTCCTCGCTGCCGATGTTGAGCAGCGCGACCCGCGGCGAATCGAGCTCCAGCGTGGTACGTGCATAGGCCGCGCCCATGACCGCGAACTGCACCAGGTTGCGCGCGTCGCATTCGGTATTCGCGCCGAGATCGAGCATGACGACGTCGTTGTCACCCAGCGTCGGCAGCAGCGCGGCAAGCGCCGGTCGGTCGATCCCGCGCATGGTCCGAAGCGACAGCTTGGCCATCGCCATCAGCGCGCCGGTATTGCCGGCGGACACCGCGGCGGCGGCGCGCCCCTGCTTCACGCAGTCGATCGCCACTCCCATCGACGTGGTCTTGGCACGCCGAATCGCCTGGCTCGGCTTCTCGTCGCCCGCGATCACGTCGGGGGCGTGGACGATCTCGGAATGCTGCGACAGGTTCGGGTGATTCTTCAGCCCGTCCCGGATCGCCGCCTCGTCGCCGACCAGCAGATAGTTGACGTCGTCATACTGGCGGCACGCACGCGCCACCCCGGCCAGCATCACCGCCAGCCCCTCGTCACCGCCCATCGCGTCGACGGCGATCCGGGACCTGTCGGACATCACTGGATCACGCTCCCGACGCTACACCTGTACCCGGACGGGCTTCGGCCGACATGCCTGTACCCGTCAAGGATCAGGCGTCGACCGCGATGACCTCGCGACCGTTGTAGTGACCGCAGGCGGTGCACAGGTTGTGCGGGCGCTTCAGCTCGCCGCAGTTCGGGCATTCCTGGAACGCCTCGACCGAGAGCGCATCGTGCGCGCGGCGCATGCCACGGCGGGAGGGAGAGGTCTTTCGCTTGGGGACGGCCATCGTGGCACCTTGATCTGTCTAGTATTTCATAGGAGCGACGAGCCGATGCACGGCGCCGCGCGGACGATGCGAGCACCGGCCGCGGCAGGCAGCCGGGCATCGGCTCGCATCGCGAAGCCCCGCGCCTATAGCCATTTTCGCGCAGGTTGCAAGCAAAGCCGGTCACACCATCCTCCCACCGCTCAACGCGCGAGCGTCGTCGCGGTGCCACTAGGCGGAGAGCGCCCGGTCGCTGACGAACATATTGTGGGCGCGCTCGTGCGCGAAGGTGCTGGGCTGCCCGTGCCCCGGGATGAACGCAGTATCGTCGCCCAGCGGCCACAGCTTGGTCACGATCGATTCGATCAGCTGCGGGTGGTTGCCCTGCGGCATGTCGGTGCGCCCGACCGAACCCTGGAACAGCACGTCGCCCACCTGCGCGAATCGCGACGGGGCATGGTGGAAGATGACATGCCCGGCGGTGTGCCCGGGCGTGTGATACACGTCGAGCGTCAGGTCGCCGATCGTTACCGTATCGCCATCGACCAGCCAGCGATCGGGCTCGACCACGACGCCGCGGATGCCCCATTGCCGCCCGTCCTCGTCCAGCCGCGCCAGCCAGAAGCGATCGTCCTCGTGCGGTCCCTCGATCGGCACACCCAGTTGCTCGGCGAGCGGCCCCGCCTCGCCCGCATGGTCGATATGGCCGTGCGTCAGCAGGATCTTCTCGACGGTCACCCCCGCCTTTTCGATCGCCGCCAGGATGCGGGGCAGGTCGCCGCCGGGATCGACCACCGCGGCCTTCTTCGTCGCCGTACACCAGATCAGCGTGCAATTCTGCTGGAGCGGGGTGACTGGGATGACGGCGGCGCGCAACGGGGTGTCGATCATTCGGGAAAGCTCCTGCCCGGTCGCGGGGTACCGGCGGTGCTAGCTTCGACCTTTGTCGGAAGCAACGCGACTTGCGGGCGCGGCGACGCGCGGGCATCAAGATGCCGATGCACCTCGCTGCTCCCTTCGTCCTGCTTCAAGACGCCAGGTCGGGCAGCAATGCCGCAAGATTGTACACCCGGCCGGCCCGCATCCTGGTCGCCAACGCGCCTGCGGAGGTCCCGGGCGTCCTGTCGGCGATCCGCGAATGGACAGGCGCGGCGGCGGGGTTCCTGTCGTACGGTGCGGGTGCCGGGTTCGAGCCGGCCGCGGCGGTCGCCGAGGCGGGCCCGACGCCGCTGGCGTGGTTCGGCTTGTTCGACGGGCATGAGGACGTTGCTGACGTCGACGCGGTGCTTCCCGATCCCGCGGGCGCCTGGACCGGCACGCCCGCGCCGGAGCCGTCGCGCGCCGACTATGCCGCGATGTTCGACGCGACGCAGGCGCTGATCCGCGCGGGCGACATCTACCAGCTGAACCTCACCTTCCGGGCGCGTGTGCCGTTCCTGGGCGATCCGCTGGCGCTGTTCGCCGGGCTGCGGCGCACGTCGGGTGCGAAATGGAGCGCGCTGGTCGCGACGGGGACGCAGACGCTGCTGTCGCTGTCGCCGGAATTGTTCTTCACCTGCGACGGCGACGCGCTGACCAGCCGCCCGATGAAGGGCACGGCGCGCCGCCATCCCGATCCCGCGATCGATCTGGCGGTGGCGCGGACGCTGGCGCAGGACAGCAAGCAGCGCGCCGAGAATCTGATGATCGTCGACCTGATGCGCAACGACCTGTCGCGCGTCGCCGTGCCGGGCAGCGTCGCGGTGCCCGAGCTGTTCACCGTCGAACGCTATCCGACCGTGCACCAGCTGACCTCGACCGTGACCGCGACGCTGGCACCGGGACGCGACGCCGTCGACGTGCTCCAGGCCTTGTTCCCGTGCGGGTCGATCACCGGCGCGCCGAAGGTCCGCGCGATGCAGGCGATCGCCACGATCGAGCGCGGATCCCCCCGCGGCGCCTATACCGGCGCGATCGGCCGCATCGATGCCGACGGCTCGGCGGCGTTCAACGTCGCGATCCGCACGCTGACGATCGACCACGGCGCGGACCATGCCACGATCGGGATCGGCGGCGGGATCGTCGCCGATTCGCGCGTCGAGGACGAATGGGACGAGGCGATGGCCAAGGCGGTGTTCCTGGCTGGCGCGCAGCATCGCTTCGACCTGCTGGAGACGATGGCGTTCGACCCCGACGAGGGGCTGTTGCACATCGACCGCCATATCGAGCGCCTTCGCACGAGCGCCGCGATCCTGGGCTTCACCTTCGACCGGCACGATGCCCGCAACGAATTGCAGGCCGCGACCTTCCGGCTGCGCAAGCCGGCGCGCGTGCGGTTGATGGCGTCGCAGACGGGACGGATCGCGATCGAGGTCGCCGCGCGCCCGCCTGCCCCCGATCGCCCGCTGCGCGTGGCGGTGGCGCCGCTGCCGGTCGGCGAGCGCGACTGGCGGCTGCGCCACAAGACCAGCGATCGGCGCTTCTACGACGCGGCCCGCGCGGCCAGCGGCGTCGACGAGGTGGTGTTCGTCGCCCCGGACGGCCGCCTGACGGAGGGCAGCTTCACCAACCTGTTCGTGCTGCGTGACGGCACGCTGGTCACCCCGCGTGCCGGCCCCTTGCTGCCGGGCGTGCTGCGCGGCGCGCTGCTCGACGAAGGCCGCGCGATCGAGGGCGACCTGACGCCCGACGACCTGAGCGACGGGTTCTTCGTCGGCAATGCGTTGCGCGGGCTACTTCCAGCCGTGTGCGCGGTTGCACAATGAGCCGCCGCGTCGCATAGGCGCACGCGCTTCCCATAGAAGGCGCCGACCATGCACACCTCCGCCGCGCTCGACCGCATCAATCCCTCGCCGACGCTGGCGATCACCAGCCGCGTGCTGGAATTGAAGCGTGCCGGGGTCGACGTGATCGGGCTGGGCGCCGGCGAGCCGGACTTCGACACGCCCGACTTCGTCAAGGACGCCGCGATCGAGGCGATCCGCGCGGGCAAGACGAAATATACGAACGTCGACGGCACCGCGGAGCTGAAGGAGGCGATCGTCGCCAAGTTCAAGCGCGACAACCGCCTCGACTATACGCCGGCGCAGATCAGCGTGAACGTCGGCGGCAAGCATACGCTCTTCAACGCGCTCGTCGCGACGCTCGACGCCGGCGACGAGGTGATCGTGCCCGCGCCGTACTGGGTCAGCTATCCGGACGTCGTGCAGTTCGCGGGCGCGACCCCCGTGATCGTCGCGGCGGGTGCGGATGTCGGCTACAAGCTGACGCCCGACATGCTGGAGGCGGCGATCACGCCGCGCACCAAGTGGGTGATCCTCAACTCGCCGTCGAACCCGACCGGGGCCGCCTATACCGCCGACGAACTCAAGGCGCTCGGCGCGGTGCTGGAGCGGCATCCGCACGTCTGGATCTTCGCCGACGATATGTACGAGCATATCGTCTACGACGGCTTCCGCTTCGCGACGATCGCCGAGGTATGCCCGTCGCTCTACGAGCGCACGCTGACCGTCAACGGCTGTTCGAAGGCCTATGCGATGACCGGGTGGCGGATCGGCTTCGCGGCCGGCGCGCCATGGCTGATCAAGGCGATGGCCAAGCTCCAGTCGCAGTCGACGAGCAACCCGTGCTCGATCGCGCAGGCCGCGGCGACGGCGGCGCTGACCGGCGACCAGTCGTTCCTGAAGGAGCGCGCCGCCGCGTTCCAGGTCCGCCGCGACCTGGTGGTCAACATGCTCAACGCCGCCGAGGGCATCACCTGTCCCAAGCCGGAAGGCGCCTTCTACGTCTATCCGGACGTGTCGGGCGTGATCGGCAAGGCGACTCCGGCGGGCAAGCGCATCGAGACCGACAGCGATTTCGTCGGCTATCTGCTCGACGATGCGAAGGTCGCGGCGGTGCAAGGCGTGGCGTTCGGCGTCTCGCCCGCGATGCGGATCAGCTATGCGACGTCGGAGGCGCTGCTGACCGAGGCGTGCCACCGCATTCAGGCTGCCTGTGCCGCGCTGGAATAACGCACTTTTCGAAACGATCGCTTTCCGCACTCCTCATGGTGCGACAGCGTCGCTGTCGTTAAATCGCCGATGAACGATCGTCCCAGCCGCCGTTCAGGCGCGCGGGGCGATGATGGCTCCATCGTCGCTGCGGCTCGGGCCCGGCGGCGATGCGAGACAACAGGCAAAGAGAGACCAGGAATGACCCGCTTCATCACGTCGAGCTTCGCATGGCAGTTCGCCGGTGGCTTCGTGCTGGGTGCGCTGGGCATGATGGCCGCCCATGTCACCCAATCGGAAGCGCCGGCCAACGCCTATGCGGCGACCGCGACGCACGCCGCCCGTTGATCCAGGCGCATTGACCCGGGTCCGCTGATCCGGCCGCGCTGCTCTGGCGGAGCGGCCAGCGCCGCCCCATATCCTGGCCATGATCCGCATTTCCGCCACGCTCGCGGCATTGCCGCTCCTCCTTGCCGCCTGCGGCACCGCGCAGGCCGAGCGCGCCGTGCCGATCCCCGCCGCCGCGCGCGACGTATCGCCGTCGGCTGGGTTGCAGACGGCGGTACTCGCCGGCGGGTGCTTCTGGGGCATGGAGGCGGTGTTCCAGCAGGTGAAGGGGGTGCGCGATGTGGTGGCCGGCTATGCCGGCGGCACCGCGCAAACCGCCAACTATGGCGCGGTCAGCAGCGAAACGACCCGCCACGCCGAGGCGATCCGCATCACCTACGATCCGCGCATCGTCAGCTATGCCACGCTGCTGCGCGTCTATTTCTCGATCGCGCACGATCCGACGCAGCTGAACCGACAGGGCCCGGACAGCGGCACCAGCTATCGCTCGGCGATTTTTCCGCAGACGCCCGAACAGCGCGCCGTCGCCGCTGCCTATATCGCGCAGCTCGGCAACGCCCACGCCTTCCCGCGGCCGATCGTCACCCGGATCGAGGCCGGCCGGTTCTACCCGGCCGAGGATTACCACCAGGACTTCTTCCGCAAGAACCCGACGCATCCGTATATCGTGCGCTGGGACAAGCCGAAGGTCGCCGGATTCCGGGCGGGATTTCCGCAGCTGGCGATGCGATAAAGCGTTCGACTGCGGCCGACAGCGCCGACGCCCCACCGTTCGCGCGAGCCTTTCGAAGGTGGTCCTGAGCGTCGCCGAAGAGCACATAACCCCGGTAACGCGCTTTGACACGCGCAGGGCGAGCGGGTGATGTTGCCGCGCACTCAATCCAGCGCGCGCGCCTCCTCGACCAGCAGCACCGGCACCCCGTCGCGCACCGGGTAAGCGACCCGTGCCGCCTCCGAAACCAGCTCCGCCCGCTCGGCGTCATACCGCAACGGCGTGCGCGTGGCCGGACAGACCAGCCGCTCCAGCAACCACGGATCGATCGTCATTGCAGCGTGACCCGGTCCTCGCCGTCGTGACGGCCGAAGAACTGCATCAGCTGCACCAGTAACTCGGCCCGCGCGGCGAGATCGGGCGCCTCCAGCAGCGCCTGCTTCGCCGCGACATCGAACGGCGCGATCTGCGCGATGCCGTTGACGAGACTGGTGTCGTCGAGCCGCCCGACCGACTTCCAGTCGACCGCATAGCCATGCGCCTCGGCGAAGCGCCGCGATTCCATCTCCAGCGAGGCACGCGCGCCGAGCGCCAGCGTCTCGTCGGCAGCGACGGGCAGCAGCTCCGCCTCGACCTGCCGGAACGGCGTCGTCACCACCAGCTCGCGGCGAACCCGGAACAGCGACAATCCTTGCAGGATCACATTGTAGCGGCCGTCGTCCAGCGCCTCGACCTCGGCGATCCGCCCGACACAGCCGATGTCGAACAATTCGGGCGCCTCCTCGTCACCGATGCCGGGGCGCGGCTGGATCATCGCGATCCGCCGGTCGCGCGCCATCGCATCCGACACCATCGCGCGGTATCGTGGCTCGAAGATGTGCAGCGGCAGGTGCAGCTGCGGGAACAACAGCGCACCCGGCAACGGGAAGATCGAGAGCCGCGTGGTATCGGTCATCCGAACAGGATCGCCGACAGCTTGCGGCGCTGCGCCGACACCCACGGATCCTCCAAGCCGACGACCTCGAACAGCTTGAGCAGCTGCTGCCGCGCGGCGCCGTCGCTCCAGTCGCGATCCGCCGCGACGATCGACAGGAAACCGTCCGCCGCCGCATCGCGCTGCCCCGCCGCCATGCGCGCGTTGGCGAGGTCGTAGCGTGCCTGAAGATCATCCGGATCGGCCGCGACCGCCGCCTCCAGCGGGGCGAGATCGTCCACCGCCGGTGCCGACTTCGCGAGCGCGAGTGCCGAGGCGGCGCGCGCCACGTCGGGCAGCTTTGCCACATCCTCGGGCAACGCCGCGATCGCCGCTTCGGCGTCGTCGACCTGCCCCGCCGCGACCAGCGCGCGGATCCGCCCCGCGAGCACTGCCGGGTGATCGGGCGCCATCTCCGCCAATTGGTCGAAGATCGACAGCGCGCGCACCGCATCGCCCTCGGCCAGCACCTGCTCGCCCATCGCGATCAGCGGCTCCAGCTCGGCCTCCTGCGACTGCGCCGCGCCGCTGATCGGCAATTGGCGCAGCAGTTGATCGAGCATCTGCTTGAGCTGCGATTCGGTCCGCGCGGGCGTCAGGTCCGCGACCAGCTGTCCCTGGAACATCGCATAGACGGTCGGGATCGACCGAATCTGGAATTGTGCGGCGATGAACTGGTCCTTGTCGGTGTCGACCTTGGCCAGCACGACGCCCTTGTCGGCATAATCCGCCGCGACCTTGTCCAGCACCGGTCCCAGCGCCTTGCACGGCCCGCACCATTCCGCCCAGAAATCGACGATCACGAGCTGCGTCATCGACGGTTCGACGACGCTCGCGCGGAACCGCTGGACGGCTTCCTTCTCTGCCGGTGACATGCCTAACGTGGCCAAGGGGGCACTCCTGCAATTGCTCGCCCCCTTATGTGGGATGGCGGCGGGGGATACAAACCCCCCGCCGCCGCCAGGTCAGAACGCCGCCGTCAGCGCGAAGACCACCTTGGCATCCGCGATCGAGCCGACGCCGTCCTGCCCACGGCTGAAGCTCGGCTGGAGATACGCCGCCTCGCGATCCGTGATGTTCGTGTCGACATAGGCGACCCCAACGGTCAGCGGCGTGCTGGGGATCGCATAATCGACGCCCAGCAGCCAGTCGGCATAGGCGCCGGTCGGGGCGACGCTGGTCGCGAACGGCCCCAGGCCCTTGTTGCCGCTCGACGCGCCGATATGCGCCTTGGCGGTCAACCCGGTGTTGGGGATCGCCGCCGCCGCGTCGCCCCAGACGTAGAGGTTGTCGCCCTTCGCACCCGGCCGATCGTACTCGCCGTTCGCCGCCGAGGTACCGTTGGCCTACCAGGCACCCAGTGCCTCCTGCTTGGGGGCGTAGGCGACGCCCGCGGTCAGGCTGACCGGCCCGGCGGTGCCCGACAGCTTGACGTACGGCTCGATGAAGTCGGTGTTGTCGAAACCGCCCGGGTACATGTACCAGGTGGCACCGACGTCGAGCGTACCGCCGTCACCGACCGGGAATTTATAGCCCGCGATCAGATCGAGCTCCATGTTCGCGCCGCCGAACGTGCCCCAGCCGGCCAGGTTCGAGCCCCAGGTGCCGATATAGACACCGCTTTCGTGCGCGATCGTGAAACCGCCCTGCACCGCCAGGTTCTCGTCGGACTGCGAGACGCCGCGGAAGCGATAGTCGCTGACCAATCCGACCGAGCCGGACACCGTCACCGGCTTCGGCGGCGCTTCCTCCTGCGCGGCGGCGGGAACGGCGGCCAGCGCCAGCATGGCGGCGGGGAGAAGAAATGCGTACTTCATGGAACCTCCTGATGGAAAGAGGCTCCTCCTGCTTGCGGTCCGCTTCGCTCTCTCCCGCTACATGCAGCGGAAGGGCGTGGGCTGGTCCACCCTTCCGAGGTATCCGCGCCGCATTGCAGCAATGTGTCTGTTTGGTATCAAAACATTGCCAACGAGGACGATCAGTGACGATCCTCGGTCAGTGTGGCGATCCGGCCACGCGCGCCGGTCACCTCCACCGCCTGCCCCGAGGCACGGCGGCGCTGGAACCAGTCGCGCAGCATCTCGGCGGTGGTGTGGTCGACCGCGTCGAGCCGCGAGGCGTCGATTGTCACGCGGGTATCGGCGGGCACGCGGTCCAGCGTTTCCGCCAGCTTGGGAAGCGTTACGAAGGTCGCCGTGCCATCCAGCGTGATCGCGTGGGTATCCGCCTCGGTGCCCTCGTACACCCGCAACCGCAGCCGGTGCAGGTTCGGGATCAGCTCCAGCATCGTCAGCCCGATCCCGACCAGCACGCCGGTCAGCAGGTCGGTCGACACGACGGTGATCAGCGTCGCGGCCCAGATCAGCACCGGCAGCACGCCATAGTCGCGGAACAGGTGCGTGGCGTGCTTGACGCTGACCAGCCGGAAGCCGGTGACGACCAGGATCGCGCCCAGCGCCGCCATCGGTATCAGCTTCAGCACGAACGGCAGCGCCGCGACGAAGCTGAGGATCCAGACGCCGTGGAGGATCGCCGACAGCCGCGTCGCCGCGCCCGCCTGGACGTTGGCGGAACTGCGCACGATCACGCCGGTCATCGGCAGCGCGCCCGCGAACCCGCACAGCAGGTTGCCGACACCCTGCGCGCGCAATTCCTTGTTATAGTCGGTACGCACGCCGTTGTGCATCTTGTCGACCGCCGCCGCCGACAGCAACGTCTCGGCCGAGGCGATGAAGGCGATCGCCACCGCCGCGGCGATCACCGCCGGATCGAGCAGCCGCGCGAACGCGTTCCCGGATGGCGGCGCGACCGCGGCGAAGATCGAATCGGGCACCTGGACGCGCGCGACCTCGACGCCGAGCAGCAACGCCACGATCGTACCGACGAGCACCCCGACCAGCGCGCCCGGCATCAGCCGCAGCGCGGCGGGGCGGAACTTCTCCCAGCCGACCATCGCCGCAATCGTCACGACGCCGATCAGGAAGGCGAACTCGCTGACCTGAAGATTGGTCGGCGACAGGCCGAGCATCCGGCTGGGCATCGCCGCCAGGTTCTGCAGCCCGCTCGGCAGGGGCCGGTGGTCGAACAGCACGTGGAACTGCCCCACCACGATCAGCACACCGATGCCGGCGAGCATGCCGTGGACCACCGCGGGCGAAATGGCCTTGAACCAGCCGCCGAGCCGGAACACGCCTGCCGCGACCTGCACCGCACCCGCGACCACCAGGATCGGACCCAGCGCGGACAAGCCCTGGTCGCGCACCAGCTCGTAGACGATCACCGCCAGCCCGGCCGCCGGGCCGCTGACCTGCAACGGCGAACCGGCGAGCGCACCGACGACGATCCCGCCGATGATGCCGGTGATCAGCCCTTTCTCGGCCGGCACGCCGGAGGCGATCGCGATCCCCATGCACAGCGGCATGGCGACCAGGAAGACGACGATCGACGAGGTCAGGTCGCGCCCCAGCAGCGGGATCGACGGGACGGAAATGCCCGGGCGGGTCGCCGCCGCTGGCTGGGCGGGAGGGCCGCTGGCCATTACGCGTGCACCTTCCAGCGGGTACCCGTCGCCTGCACCAGCGACGCGGGCACGCCCTCCGCGCCGCGCTTGCCTCCCCTGACCACGTCCGTTCTCCCTGTCCTAATCGTCCAGGGCCTACGGCCGACTTCTTTCCGCCGTGCGGCGCGTACGTGTCATTTCGTGTCTTGCGGCGGCAGCGCGATCGCGGCGCGCAGTCCGCCGTCTTGGCGGTTCTCCAACGTCAGCACGCCGCCCTCGGCCGACACGGCCAGCTGGACGATCGAGAGACCCAGCCCGAACCCCACCGTGTCGCGCGCCCGCGCCGGATCGAGCCGTACGAACGGCTCCAGCACATGGTCGAGCTCGTCGTCCGGTATCCCCGGTCCGTCGTCCTCGACGCAGATCGTCACGCCCGGCCGGTCGGTCAGCAGCGTGATCGTCACCTCGTCGCCGTAATGCAGCGCATTCTCGACCAAATTGACCAGCGCACGCTTGAAGCCGACGCGTCGCAGCCGCCATTCGACATGGTCCGGACCGACATAGGTCGCGATCCGCCCGCGATCCTCGGCATCGTCGGCCAGCGTCGCGCACAGCACCGCCAGATCGACCACGCTCGCCGGCTCCGGCTCGGCCGATCCGCCCAGGAACGCGAGCAGCGAGGTGATCATCGCCTCCATCTCCGCCACGTCGCGCGCGATCGCGTCGCGCGTCTCGTCGTGCGGCAGCCCCTCGGTGCGCAGGTGAAGCCGGGCCAGCGGCGTGCGCAGGTCGTGGCCGACCGCGGCCAGCGCCTGCGTCCGCCCCGCGATCAGCGCCTGGATGCGGTCCTGCATGCGGTTGAAGGCGGTGATCACGCGCCGCACCTCGCCCGGTCCGTCCTCCTCCACATGCTCGACTGCCCCGTGCCCGACCCGATCCGCCGCGGTCGCCAGTCGGCGCAGCGGCAGCAGCACGCGCCGCAGCAGCAATCCACCCAACAGCATCAGCGCGATCGCCGGCACCATGGCCAGCGCGATCCGCTCGAACGACAGATTGAGATTGGCGATCGGCTGGCGCGTGCGAAAGAACAGCCAGCTGCCGTCCGACAGTCGCAAGCCCCCCGTCACCACAGAGCGGCGGCCCGGCGATTGCAAGCGCAGCCACAGATCGGTCGCGGCCAGCGACGGCTCCCACTCGATCACCTGCCGCTGCATCTCGTTGAGCGCCGGGGCGATCGGAGGGATCGTCGGCAGCGTCGCGCTCCATTGCAGCGCGTATCGGTCGGTGGTCAGCTCCGCGGCCATCGCCGAGCGCTCCTCGGGCGGGCGTTCGGCGATCAGGCGACGGCTGATGACCAGATGCTCGGCGAGCCGGTTCGCTTCGTCGTCGCGCACCGCGAAGCTGCTCGCGCGTTCATAGAGCAACGTGCTGGCGCCGAACTCGATCACCAAGGTGAGCAGGAGGATCGCCAGCACCTGCCCCAGCAGGCCGACCGCCGGACGGCGCAGGAAGGTCATGCGGCCGGCGGGCGCGGAAACGTCACGCGGTCAGGCGCGCTCGACCGGCGCGTTGAGCATGTAGCCGACCCCGCGCACCGTCACGATCGGTGCCGGCGCACCTGCCCCGCCCAGCTTGCGGCGCAGGCGGCTGACGAGCACGTCGATCGAGCGGTCCGAACTGTCGCCCAGCCGCGTGCGGCTGAGCTCGATAAGCCGCTCGCGCGCGATCACGCGCTGTGCGTGATCGGCAAGCACTACGAGGAGGTCGAACTCCGCGCCGGTCAGGTCGACGATCGCGCCGCTCGGCGACGACAGCTCGCGGCGCGGCAAATTGACGGTCCAGCCGTCGAAGGTCAGCACGCCCTGATCACCCGCCCCCGCGCGGCGATCGAGCGCCGGGCGGCGCAGCACCGCACGCACCCGCGCCACCAGCTCGCGCGTCCCGAACGGCTTGGCGATATAATCGTCCGCCCCCAGCTCCAGCCCGACGACGCGGTCGGTCTCGCTGGCGCGCGCCGACATGAAGATGATCGGGACGTCGCTTTTCTGGCGCAGCGAGCGACACAGGTCGATCCCACTGGTTCCGGGCAGCATGATGTCGAGCAGCACGAGGTCGACCGGCCCGGAATCGAGCGCCAGCCACATCTCCGGCGCGGCCGACGCGGGGCGGACGGCGAAACCGTTCTCCTGCAATGCGCGCGCGGTGAGCATACGGAGCGACGGATCGTCCTCGACAAGCAGGATCGTGGGGGCGGTCATGCCCTCACGACCTAGGGTCCGGACCGGGGCGGGTCAATTCGGCATGAAAAACGTCGGTGGCTGCGAAAAAGCTGTTGCGGGGTGCAAACACCGCCGCTAATGGCACCACCTCACCCGGCGGGAGCGCTTCACACGCTTCCGGTCACGGCGCCAGAGCGGGCGTAGCTCAGGGGTAGAGCACAACCTTGCCAAGGTTGGGGTCGAGGGTTCGAATCCCTTCGCCCGCTCCAGTTTCCACCATCACCGAACATATCGCCACGGGGCCGGACGACTTTCGTTCAGGGGCCGGGCCGCATATCGTGCGCATGGCGTCGGTTCGGCGCGCGGATGGAGGGTGAGCGATGATCGTCTTAGGCATGCTGGGCGCGATGTCCGCCGACCCGTCGCGGGTCGATCGTCCATCGGTTCTGCCGCCGCTGCATCCGCCCCGCGGCGAACGATCCGCTGCGCCGGGTGCCGCCTGCGCGATCAAGGGCGTGGTGCCGGGCAGGCCACTACCGGGCAAATGGCTGCGCGCGCGGCTCGACCCGACCAAGCTGCGCATTCTGCGCCCCGGCGATCAGGCGACGATGGATTTCATTCCCACGCGCCGCAACATCCACATCGACCGCGACGGCAACGTTACCCACATCACCTGCGGCTAGCATGCGGGCGGTGACGGCGGGCGGGCGGCACGCTACGGCGGCCGCGTGATGAAGCCGTTGTTTTCGCTCCTGCTCGCCGGCGCGCATTGGCCGGCGCGGCTGATCGCCTGTCTGGGCGCGGCGCTGTGCCTGGCGCTGACGTTCCTGGTCTGCGCGCGGTTGCCGCTGTCGCAGGCCGACCTGCCCATCATCGTGGCGCCGCTGGGTGCGTCGGCGGTGCTGGTGTTCGCGGTGCCGGCGAGCCCGCTGGCACAGCCGTGGCCGGTGATCGGCGGCAATACGCTCTCCGCGCTGGTCGGGGTCGCGGCCTATCACCTGATTCCGCAGACCGCGCTGGCGGCGGGCGTTGCGGTCGGCGCGGCGATCCTGGCGATGTCGCTGCTGCGGTGCCTGCACCCGCCCGGCGGCGCGGCGGCGCTGACGGCGGTGATCGGCAGCCCCGGCATCCATGCCGCGGGATGGATGTTTGCGCTGGCGCCGGTCGGCGTCAACTCGCTGGCGCTGGTTGCGCTCGGCATCTGCTACCACCGGATGACCGGGCACGGCTATCCGCACCGCCCCGCCCCCGCCCCGGCCGCGGCGGCGCTGGGCGGGCTGCACGCCGCGGACATCGACGCCGCACTCGCCGACCTGCACGAGACGTTCGACATCGCGCCCGAGGATCTCGACGCGCTGCTGACGCGGGCGGAGGCGCATGCGGCGGCACGGCGCGCCGGCTCGACACGTGCCGTGCGACCCGGCAAGCCGGTGCGATGACATTATCCTCGATCCGAGTCGGCATCGGCGGCTGGACCTACGAGCCGTGGCGCGGGAGCTTCTATCCCGACAAATGGCCGCACAAGCGCGAGCTGGAATATGCCAGCCGCCACGTCACCGCGATCGAGGTGAACGGCACCTTCTATTCCTCGTTCAAGCCCGCGACCTTCGCCGGCTGGCGCGCGACCGCGCCCGACGGGTTCGTCTTCACGCTGAAGGCGTCCCGCTATTGCGTGACGCGCAAGGTGCTGGCGGACGCGGGCGAATCGATCGCGCGCTTCGTCGGGCAGGGGATCGTCGAGCTGGGCGACATGCTGGGGCCCATCCTGTGGCAGATGCCGGCGACACGGAAGTTCGACGCCGCGGACATGGCCGCGTTCCTCCACTTGCTGCCCGCCAGCGAGGCCGGGGTGCCGCTGCGCCACGCGATCCAGGTGCGGCACGCTAGTTTCGCGACCCCCGCCTTCGTCGACCTGTGCCGTGCGGCCGGGGTAGCGATCGTGCATGGCGATTCGGCGGACTATCCGGCGCTGGCCGACCTGTCGGGCGACTTCGTCTACGCCCGGCTGGAGGATGCGCGCGAGGAGGAGCCGGCCGGCTACGCCCCCGACGCGCTCGACCGCTGGCGCGACGTCGCCAGGGCGTGGGCGGCGGGGGAGTCGCCGGACGGTCTGCCCTATGTCGCGCAGACCGCCCCGGTGCAGCCGCGCGACACGTTCATCTTCATGATAAACGGCGCGAAGGTGCGGGCCCCGCAGGCGGCGATGGCGCTGATCGAGCGGCTGGGATAACCGTGCGAATGTTGCGAATGTTGAGACGATGGCGCATTTCCTCAACGTTCGCGGGTCGGCCATGATCGCTCCATGCGGGATGTTGGCGCGTGTAGGACAGCGCTACGCCGCCCCGTCCAGCCGCGCCACGATCGCCGCGATCGCCGGATCGGTATAGGCCGCCACCGGATCGTCGGAGCCATCGGCGCGCGCATGCCGGGCCCCCGCCTCGAACGCATCATACACCTGCTGGAACAGCGCGGGCCAGGCATGCGAGACCCCATCCATCCACAGCCCGTCGAGCAGCGCGCGCAGATCGCAGACGATGCTGTCGCACACCGCGTACGGCAACTCGCCGCGGTGATAGGCATGCGCCACATCGGCCGCGAAACGGTTGAGAAAAGCCGCCACGTCCTCGTTCGAACCGCCCGGCGAGTCGCCGCGTAGCGCCGTCGCGAAAAGGCCGTCGTTCATCGATCGATCGTACACGGCAGGGGCGCGGTATCGAAGCGGAAGGTCGCCGGTACTGCGTGCAGCGCGTGTGTCCTATCGACACGGAAGAGCGAACAACGGGTCAGAACCGACGCGGTCCTGTGCTTTATCCAGGGCAAGTCGCGTGCAATGGTGAGCGCGGTACGTCCGGACGGAGCAGAACGCATGGCCGAGGTCTCACGACAGGAACCGCTGGAACTCAATATGACCCGTACCGATGTGATGGCATTGTACGCCGGGCAACGGCTGGCGGACATGGGAGCGATCGACGGCTGGCTCTATCGTCATTACCGCCGCCTGTCGCCGCGCGCTCGGATGTTCACCCGCGAGATGGCGATCGTCCTGCTCCTGTGGCTCGCCCTGCAAGGATGTTTCACCGTCGCGCTCGGTCTGCATCGCATCGATTATCTATCGCTGATCGGGCTGCTTCTCGGAACGACGTTGCGCACGATGCTGCGGTCCGTGCCGTTCCGATATCAGTGACGCCCCCGCCTCACCCCAGCCGTTCCTTCAGGTCGAGCATCGCCAGCGCCGCCGTCGCCGCAGCGCCGCCCTTGTCGAGCTGTGCCGGGTCGGCGCGGACGATCGCCTGCGCTTCGTTCTCGGTGGTCAGGATGCCGTTGCCGATCGGCACGCCGTCCATCGTCAGCGCCATGATCCCGCGCGCGCTTTCGTTGGCGACGATCTCGAAATGATAGGTCTCGCCGCGGATCACGACGCCCAGCGCCACGAACGCGTCGTAGCGGCCGCTGTCCGCCGCCATCGCGATCGCGCCGGGCACCTCGAGCGCGCCGGGCACGGTCAACACCTCGGCGCGGTGCCCCGCCGCCTCGATCGCCGCGCGCGCGCCCGCGACCAGCATGTCGTTGAGATGATCGTAGAAGCGCGCTTCGACGATGAGGACGTTGGCCATCAATCCACCTTCCGTTCGCCGACGATCGACAGCCCGTAGCCGTCGAGCCCGACCAATGTGTGATGCGTGTTGGTGAGCAGCACCATGTCGTGCACGCCCAGTTCGGCGAGGATCATCGCGCCGACGCCGTAGTCGCGCAATTCCTCCATATCGGCCGGCGCGCTCTCGCCCGCCTTCATCCGCACCGCGGTGGTGAAGGCGTCGGCGCGCTGGCGGTTGATGACGACGATCACGCCCGCGCCCTCGCCTGCGATGATCTCCATCGAGCGCGACAGCATCCGGCTGCGCTCGCCCTCCTCGCCGAACAGATCGGCGAACGGCGACAGCGCGTGCATCCGCACCAGGGTCGGCCGCGCCGGATCCACGCGGCCCTTGACCAGCGCGATCTGCTCGGTGCCGGTCGCCTTGTTGCGATAGGCGCGCACGGTCCAGTCCCCGCCCCAGCGGCTGGTGAACGGCGCCTCGCTCACCAGTTCGACCAGATGGTCGTGGCGGCGGCGATAGGCGATCAGGTCGCGGATCGTGCCGATCTTGAGGTTGTGGAGCTGTGCGAACGAGACGAGATCGTCGAGGCGCGCCATCGTGCCGTCCTCGTTCATGATCTCGCAGATCACGCCGGAGGGATTGAGCCCGGCGAGCCGCGACACGTCGACCGCCGCCTCGGTATGGCCCGCGCGCACCAGTACCCCGCCGTCGCGCGCGACGAGCGGGAAGACGTGGCCCGGCGTGACGATATCGGCGCGCCCCTTGGTCGAATCGATCGCGGCGGCGATCGTGCAGGCGCGATCGGCGGCGGAGATGCCGGTGGTCACGCCTTCGCGCGCCTCGATCGAGACGGTGAAGGCGGTTTCGTGCCGCGTGCCGTTGTTGCGGCTCATCAGGTCGAGCCCGAGATCCTCGACACGCGCCTTGGTCATGGCGAGGCAGATCAGCCCGCGGCCGTGGCGCGCCATGAAGTTGATCTTCTCCGGGGTCGCCATCTGCGCGGGGATGACGAGGTCGCCCTCGTTCTCGCGATCCTCGTCATCGACCAGGATGAACATCCGCCCGTTGCGCGCCTCGTCGATGATCTCCTCGGGCGTCGAGAGATAGCCGTGGCGCAGGCGGGCGAGTTCGGGGTTAGCGGCCACGATAATGCTCCATGCGTTGCAGATAGCGCGCCAGCACGTCGATCTCGACGTTGACGGCCTGCCCGGCCGCCAGCGCGCCGAGCGTGGTGACGGCCTGCGTGTGCGGGATCAGGTTGATGGAAAAGACGGTGGTGTCGCCCTCGTCGATCACGGCGTTGACGGTGAGCGACACGCCGTCGATCGTCACCGAGCCCTTGGGCGCGAGGAACGGGGCGAGCGCGGCGTCGACGCGGAAGGCGATGCGGCGCGAATCGCCGTCGACGGTGACGTCGGTCACCTCGGCGATGCCGTCGACATGGCCGGTGACGATATGGCCGCCGAGTTCGTCGCCAAGCTTCATCGCGCGTTCCAGGTTCAGGCGGCGCCCGGCCTGCCACTGATCGCGCGCGGTGCGCGATACCGTCTCGCCCGATACGTCGACGACGAACCGGCCCGGCGCGGTATCGACCACCGTCAGGCAGACGCCGGAGCAGGCGATCGACGCGCCGAGGTCGATCGCGGCGGTGTCATAGGCGGTGGCGACGGTCACGCGCCGGTCGCCGCGTTCCTCCACGCCCTCGATGGTGCCGATGTCGGTGACGATGCCGGTGAACATGGGAAAAGCCTTTCAGGCGCGCTCGTAGACTTCGAGCCGGTCGCTGCCAAGCTGGCGGCGATCGGTGCAGGTCCAGCGCGCGTGCGCGTCGGCGAGGTCGGCGAGCCCGAGGTCGGGAAGCGTGCGCCCGCCGCCGATCAGGATCGGCGCGCGGTAGAGGAGCAGGCGGTCGACGAGGTCGGCGCGGAGAAAGGCCGAAGCGGTGGTCGCGCCGCCCTCGACGAACAGATGGTCGGCGGGGAGCGTGGCGATGGCGGCGGGAGCGGCGATGGTGGTCACGTCGGGCATCGTGCGTCGCGACAGCACCACGCGGAGCGGCGCGCGATCCTCCAGTCCCGGCAGCCGCACGTCCAGCCGCGGCCGGTCCGCCTCCCACGTCCCGCGCCCGACCAGGATCGCGCCGTGGCGGCTGCGCTCCAGGTGCGTGTGCGCGCGCGCCTCGGGACCGGTGATCCAGCGGCTGCGCCCGTCCGCCATCGCGACCGCGCCGTCGAGCGACAGCGCGAGCTTGAGCGTGACATGCGGACGGCCGAGCGCGCGGCGGGTGAGGAAGCCCGCCATCGAGCGGCGCGCCTCGGCGGCCAGTACGCCCGTCTCCACCGCGATCCCGGCGGCGGCGAGGCGCGCGAATCCCTCACCGTCGGTGCGCGGATCGGGGTCGCCGAGCGCAGCGACCACGCGCGCGACCCCAGCGGCGGCGAGCAGGTCGGCACAGGCGGGGCCGCGTGCGCTGACGTGCGCGCACGGTTCGAGCGTGACGTAAGCGGTCGCGCCTCGCGCGTCGGCGCCTGCGTGGGCCAGCGCCATTGCCTCGGCATGCGGTCGCCCGCCGGCGTGCGTCCAGCCGCGCCCGACGACGCGGCCGTCGCGGACGATCACGCAGCCGACGTTGGGATTGGGGGTCGTGCGACCGCGCGTGCGCGACGCCAGCGCCAGCGCCGCGGCCATCCAGCGCGCATCGTCGCTCAACGGGTCAGATGCCTAGGTCGGTCAATTTGTCGTCGAGCCGCTTGAACCCGGCGCGCAATTTTTCCTCGCGCGCCCGCTGCGCGGCGATCTCGGCATCGCGGATCGGCTTGTCGATCTTCTGCTGCGCGATGATCTCGGCGTCGGTGCGATCGAGCTTCCATTGCTGGAAGTAGACGATGTTGGGACGATATTCCTTCTCGGCATAGGAATCGTAGAAGAACGCCCAGATCACCACCGCGGTGACCGTGACCGACAGCGCGAAAAAGCTCCACTCGTAACGCTCGCGCGTCCGAAGGAAGTAGCGCAGGTCGCGCGTGGCGCGCACCGGCGAGATGCGGGCGAGAAAGGTTCGCATGCAGGGTAATATAGGACGTCAGCCGCGGCTGTTCGAGTCCAGCCGCGCGATCGCGCGCTCGCGCCCGATCAGCGGGAGCAGCGCGGCCATGTCCGGCCCGTGGTCGCGCCCGGTGAGCGCACGGCGCAGCGGCAGGAACAGCGGCTTGCCCTTGCGCCCGGTCGCATCCTTCAGCGCCGCGGTGAGCGCGTGCCACGGGTCGCCGGCCCAGTCGATCGTGCGCGCGACCGCTGCGGCCTGCGTCAGGTAGGTCGCGTCGTCGCCGGGGGCGGGGGCGTCGACCGGGCCTTCGACGACATGCCACCAGTCGGCGGCGCCCGCGACCGTCTCCAGATTGGGGCGGATCGCCTCCCAGGCGGCCCCGTCCATGCCGGCGGGCAGGCGGTCGGCGACGGCGGCGTAGGGCAGCTGGTGGACGATGCGTGCGTTCAATTGCGCCAGCTCGCGCTCGTCGAAGCGCGCCGGTGCGCGGCCGAAGTGCGCGAAGTCGAACGTCTCGACCAGCGGTGCGGGGTCGAGGTGCGGCTCTACGGACAGACTGGTGCCGAGCCTTGCCAGCAGCGACACGATTGCCGCCGGCTCGATGCCCTGTTCGCGGAACGCGTCGACGCCCAGGCTGCCGAGCCGCTTCGACAATTTCCCTTCCGCGCCGGTCAGCAGCGCCTCGTGCGCGAAGGCGGGCGGGGTCGCGCTCATCGCGGCGAACATCTGTAATTGCAGCGCGGTGTTGGTGACGTGATCCTCGCCGCGCACGACATGCGTGACGCGCATGTCCATGTCGTCGATCGCGGAGGGCAGCATATAGAGCCACGAGCCGTCGGCGCGGCGGATGACCGGATCGCTCATGGTCGCCGCGTCGAAATGTTGCGGTCCCCGGATCAGGTCGGTCCACGCGATCGGCGTGGCATGGTCCAGCCTGAAGCGCCAGTGCGGGCGGACGCCCGCGGCCTCCAGCGCAGCGCGTTCGGCGTCGGTCAGCGACAGCGCGGCGCGGTCGTACACCGGCGGTAGGCCGCGACCGCGCAGGATCTTGCGCTTCAGGTCCAGCTCCTGCGCGGTCTCATAGGCCGGGTAGATATGGCCGGCGGCGCGGAGTTGCGCGAACACTTCCTCGTAGCGCGCGGTGCGCAGCGACTGGCGCTCCTCGGCGTCGGGGTGGAGACCCAGCCACGCCAGGTCGGCCCGGATCGCCTCGACGAACCGCTCCTCGCTGCGCTCCGCATCGGTATCGTCGATGCGCAGCAGGAACCGCCCGCCGTGCGCCTTCGCCCACATCCAGTTGTGGAGCGCGGTGCGGATGTTGCCGACGTGCAAGGTGCCGGTCGGCGAAGGGGCGAAACGGGTGATCACGGTCATGCGTCCGCCGCTTACGCGCCCCCCCTTCCCCTCGCCAGCCCCCGCGCGTAGACGAGCGCGCACGAAAGGGTGTTCGTCCATGAAATTGATGACCGGCAATTCCAACCTGCCGCTGGCGCGTGCGATCTCCGACTATCTGGAGGTGCCGCTGACCGAGGCGCTGGTACGCCGCTTCGCCGACGAGGAGATCTTCGTCGAGATCATGGAAAACGTCCGCGGCGAGGACGTGTTCGTCATCCAGTCGACCAGCTATCCGGTCAACGACAACCTCATGGAACTGCTGATCTGCATCGACGCCCTGAAGCGCGCGTCGGCCAAGCGGATCACCGCGGTACTCCCCTATTTCGGCTATGCGCGGCAGGACCGGAAGCCGGGGCCGCGCACCCCGATTTCGGCCAAGCTGGTCGCCAACCTCGTCACCACCGCGGGCGCGGACCGCGTGCTGTCGGTTGACCTGCACGCCGGGCAGATCCAGGGCTTCTTCGACATTCCCACCGACAATCTGTTCGCCGCGCCGGTGATGTCGCAGGACATTCGCGCGCGCTTCGGCTCGAAGAACCTGATGGTCGTCTCGCCCGACGTCGGCGGCGTGGTGCGGGCACGCGCGCTGTCGAAGCGGCTCGACAACGCTCCGCTCGCGATCGTCGACAAGCGCCGCGAGCGCGCCGGTGAATCGGAGGTGATGAACATCATCGGCGACGTCGAGGGGCGCTTCTGCATCCTGATCGACGATATCGTCGACTCGGCGGGTACCTTGTGCAACGCCGCCGCGGCGCTGAAGGAAGCGGGCGCGGAGGACGTCGTCGCCTATGTCACGCACGGCGTGCTGTCGGGCGGGGCGGTGGCGCGGGTCGAGGGTTCGGCGCTCCACGAGCTGGTCATCACCGATTCGATCGGCAACCACGACACGATCAAGGACGCCGGCAAGATCCGCCACCTGACGATCGCGCCGCTGATCGCCGAGGCGATGCGGCGGATTTCGGACGAAGCGAGCGTCAGCAGCCTGTTCGACTGACGGCCGGGCGCAGGCGCGGCCACGTCCGCGCCGCTGCGGGCGCAGCGCCCGGCCCGGCCGGCAGGCTCTCGAGCTACCCGACTTGACCGGGAAGACGCACGCACCGTGGAGTCGCCCGCCTCACCCACTCCGTTCGTGCTGAGCTTGTCGAAGCACGTGCCCGCAGAGGTGACGTTTTTGGCACGGCCTTCGACAGGCTCAGGGCGAACGGTGTGGGTGGCGGACGTTCAGCGCTTGAGGCCAGTGTCCCCTACCCCTCCTCCTTCAAGGGCCGCGACAACAGCTCGCCGATCACGCCGCGCACCTCGGCTCCGTCCAGCAGCGCACACACCGCCGCGGCGATCGGCATCTCCACGCCCGCCGCCCGCGCCGCCTCCAGCAGCACCGGCGCGGTGAACGCGCCCTCCGCGACCGTCCGCCGGTTTGCGAGCAGATCCGCCGCCGCCTGCCCCTGCCCGATGCCGAGCCCCAGCGAGAAGTTGCGCGATGCGGTCGACGAGCAGGTCAGCACCAGATCGCCCAGCCCCGACAAACCCGCCAGCGTCTCCGCGCGCGCCCCCTTCGCCAGACCGAAGCGCGTCATTTCCGCGAAACCGCGCGCGATTAGCGCGGCGCGCGCATTTTGCCCCAGCCCCGCGCCCTCGACCACGCCGCACGCGATCGCCAGCACGTTCTTCACCGCGCCGCCGATCTCCGCACCGATCACGTCGCTGCTGGCATAAGGGCGGAAATGCGGCGCAGCGATCGCGGTCGCCAGCAGCGCGCGCGTCGCGGGATCGTGGCCGGCCAGCGTCACCGCGGTCGGCAGTCCACGCGCGACCTCGTGCGCGAAGGTCGGGCCGGACAGCACCAGCACCGGCGAGGCGGGGTGCTGTTCCTGCGCGACCTCGCTCATCAGCCGGTGGGTGCCGGCCTCGATGCCCTTGGAACAGACCACCAGCGGCTGCGCATTGGCGGGCAGCTGCGCCAGTACCGCGCGCATCGCCTGCGCGGGCGTGACGACCAGGTTCGCCGCCGCCGCCGCCACCCACGCCAGATCGCCGGTGGCGCGGATGTTCGGCGACAACGGGATTCCGGGAAGGTAGGCGGCATTCTCGTGGCGCGCGTTGATCGCGTCGACCAGCGCCGGGTCGCGCGCCCACAGCCGCACCTCATGCCCGCCCGCCGCCGCCACCTGCGCCAGCGCGGTACCCCAGGCGCCGGCGCCGACGACGCCGATCGCCCCGCGAGCCTTGCCGACGCCGGCGCTCACGCCTTCACCCCCGCGCCGCGCACCTTCTCCGCCTGCGTGTCGAGCGGCCAGCGCGCCCGCGCGGCGGTGTCGAGCGGGTCGGTAAGCCCGGCGGCGAAGCGCTCCGCCCCCGCCCAGGCGATCATCGCGGCATTGTCGGTGCACAGCCAGCCGGGCGGCGCGACGAAGCGCAGGCCGTGTTCGGCGGCAAGCGCCTGCAACGCCGCGCGCACCGCGCCGTTGGCCGCGACCCCGCCGGCGACGACCAGCGCCGTCGCGCCCCCCGCGTCGCGCAGCGCGCGGCGCGTGCGGTCGATCAGGCAGTCGACCACCGCCTGCTGGAAGCTGGCCGCGACATCGGCGGCGGCATGATCGGGCGCGGCGCGCATCACCGCCGCCTTCAGCCCCGCGAACGAGAAATGCGGCTCGGGCGAGCCCTTCAGCGGGCGCGGCAGCGGCACCGCGCGCGGATCGCCCGCCGCCGCCGCGCGCTCGACCGCCGGGCCGCCCGGAAAGCCGAGGCCGAGGATCTTGGCGGTCTTGTCGAATGCCTCGCCCGCGGCATCGTCGATCGTGGTGGCGAGCCGGCGATAGCGCGCGACGCCCTCGACCAGCAGCAGCTGGCAATGCCCGCCGGAAACCAGCAGCAGCAGATAGGGAAAGTCGAGGTCCGGATCGGCGAGCCGCGGGCTGAGCGCATGGCCCTCGAGATGGTTGACCGCGACCAGCGGCTTGCCCGCGGCGTGCGCCAGCGCCTTGCCCGTCACCAGTCCCACCATCACCCCGCCGATCAGCCCCGGCCCCGCGGTGGCGGCGATCGCGTCGACATCGGCGAGCCGGACACCCGCGTCGTCCAGCGCCGCCTCGACCAGCGGCTGCAACACCTCGACATGCGCGCGCGCCGCGATCTCGGGCACGACCCCGCCGTACGGGCGGTGGGCAGCCTCCTGCCCGGCGAGCCGGTGCGCCAGCACCTCGCGCGCGCCGGTGACCAAGGCGGCGGCGGTTTCGTCGCAGGAGGATTCGAGCCCGAGGATCAGCATGGCGGCTATCTAGTGGATCGGGCGCGGGTTATCGAGCCTTGGGTTCGCACGGTGCGGCAACGCTTGCAGGCCGCGAGCCGAGCCGCCAAGAGACGCGTCATGTTCCGGCTCGGCACCCGTGGTTCTCCGCTCGCGCTCACCCAGGCGGGCATGGTACGCGACGCCTTGATGGCGGCACACGGCTGGGCCGATGTCGAGATCGTCACGATCCGCACCACCGGCGACCGTGTGCAGGACCGTGCGCTCGCCGAGATCGGCGGCAAGGCGCTGTGGACCAAGGAGCTCGACCGCGCCCTGCTGGCCGGCGAGGTCGATGCCTGCGTCCATTCGATGAAGGATGTCGAGACGCTGCGCCCCGATGCGATCGCGATCGCCGCGACGTTGCCGCGGGCCGACGTGCGCGACCGGCTGATCGGCGCGGCATCGATCGCCGCGCTGCCCGACCGGGCGGTGATCGGCACCAGCAGCCCGCGCCGCGCGGCGCAGCTGCGGCGGTTGCGGCCGGACGTGTCGGCGGTGCTGTTCCGCGGCAACGTCGACACCCGGCTCGGCAAGCTCGCGGCGGGGGAGGTCGACGCGACCTTGCTGGCCGCCGCCGGGCTGGAGCGGCTGGGGCGGCACGATACCGGGGTGGCGATCCCGGTGGAGGTGATGCTGCCCGCCCCGGCGCAGGGCGCGGTCGGCATAGAGACGCTGGCGGACGGCGCGGCGCGTGCGCTGGTCGCCGCGATCGACGATGCGCCGACGCACCGCGCGATCGCCGCCGAGCGCGCGCTGCTCGCAGGGTTGCGCGCCGACTGCCACTCGCCGGTGGCGGCCCTGGCGACGGTCGCGGGGACCGGGTTGCGGCTGCGTGCGCAATTGCTGACGCCGGAAGGCGACGACGCGGTCGACGGTGAAGCGACCGGGGACGATCCGGTGACGCTCGGCGCGCGGCTGGCCGAGGAGCTGCTCGCGCGCGCCCCGCCGGCGATCCGCGCCCTGTTCGGGTGACGCGCGCGCTGGTGCTGCGGCCCGAGCCGGGCAATGCGCGCACCTGCGCGGCGCTGACGGCGGCGGGGTTCGAGCCGGTGGCGCTGCCGCTGTTCGCGGTTGCGCCGTGTGCGTGGTCGCCGCCCGATCCCGCCGATCACGATGCCTTGCTGCTGACCAGTGCGCAGGCGGTGCGCCACGCAGGCGCGGGACTGGCGCGGCTGGCGCACCTGCCGGTCGTCGCGGTGGGTGCTGCCACGGCGGCGGCGGCGGGCGCGGCGGGGCTGACGGTCGCGATCGTCGGGCGCGGCGATGCGGCCTCGGCGGTGGCACAGGCGACCGGCTATCCGCGGCTGCTGCACCTCGCCGGGCGCGACCGGGTCGCGCTGCCCGGGGTGACGGCGGTGACGGTCTATGCCGCCGACCCGCTGCCAGTGGCACCGGGAGCGATCGACGCCGCGCTCGATGCGGTCGTGCTGCTCCATTCGGTGCGTGCCGCGGCGCGATTCGCAGGGCTGGCGGCGACGCTGCCGCGCGACCGGGTCCGGATCGCGGCGTTGAGCGCGTCGGTCGCACGGGCGGCGGGTCCGGGCTGGGCGCAGGCGATCGTCGCAACCGAACCCCGCGATGCCGCGCTGATCCAGGCGGTGCGCGCGGCGTGCGATTGACCGGCGCGGGCGGCGCGGGGATAAGCGACGCATGAGCGATCCCGACGCCTTGGCGCGCACCCCCACGCGATCGCGGATCGGCCCCGCGCTGACGATCGCGATCGTCGCGTTCGTCATCGGGCTGGGGCTGATGGCCTATGCGGTCCGCAACACGCCCGGCTTCTTCGCGCGCGGCAGCGCCGCCATGACTCCCGCCGCCCGCCCGACCGCCGCGCCGACGCCGGTGGCGGCGGCCCCTGACGCCGATACGACGACGCTGGCGCTGCGCGAGGCGGCATTGGCGGCGCAGCTGACCAACCTGGAGGCGCGCGCGGCGCGCACCGATGCCGATACCGCGCAGGCGGCGGTCGATGCCGGCAAGGCGGAAGCGATCCTGGTGACGTTCGCGGCGCGGCGTGCGCTCGATCGCGGCGCCGGGCTCGGCTATCTGGAAAACGAGCTGCGGCAGCGCTTCGGCGCCAACCTGCCGCAGCAGGTGGCGACGGTGATCCGCGCCGCGCGCCAGCCGGTGACGCTGGAGGATCTGCGCGAAAGCCTGAACACCGCGGCGCCGATGCTGCTGGCGACGCCCAGCGACTGGTGGAGCGGGATCGGCAGCGAGCTGCGCAACCTCGTCGTCATTCACCGCGCCGACACGCCCTCGCCGTTGCCGTCCGACCGGCTGGCGCGCGCGCGGCGGCAGCTCGACAACGGCAATGTCGAGACCGCGCTGGCGGAGGTCGAGCGGCTGCCGGGTGCGGCCGACGCGACCAACTGGACCGCGGCGGCACGCCGCTGGATCGCGGCGCGCGCGGCGCTCGACACGCTGGAGACGGCGGCGATCACCGGCGCGTTCGCCCCGCCGCGGGTCGCCGGGCCGCCGCCCGCGGCGGCGCCGACGCCCGCGGCCGGGACGCCGACGAATGGCGGCGCGCCGCTTTAGGCCGGCGCTTCTCTTCTTCGCCCCAATCGTCACGTCGTCATCCCCGCGAACGCGGGGATCCAGACGCGCGGGTTCTCGCAAGGGTCGCTACGTCAGAGGGTCTGGATTCCCGCCTCCGCGGGAATGACGGAACAGGTGGCGGCCAACGCTCCGGCCGATCGAAATTACCCCCGCCCCAGCGCCTCGGCGATCAGCGCGCGCGTGTTCGCGATGCCGTACAGGCGGATGAAGCTGCCCATCCGCGGCCCCTGGCTCGATCCCAGCAGCGTCTCGTAGAGCGCCTTGAACCAGTCGCGCAGCTCCGCGAACCCGCCGGTCTTGCCGATCTCGTAGACGATGTTCTGGATGTCCTCGGCGCTCGCATCCTCGGGCAGCGCGGCCAGTTCGGCGTCGAGCCGCTCGAGCGCCGCCACCTCGACGCCCTCGGGCGCGCGGCGCTTCAGCGTCGGGGCGATATGGTCGCGGTGATACGCCAGCGCATGGCCGATCAGCCGGTCGAGCTCCGGATAGGCCGCGGGCGTCGCATCCGCGACGTAGTTCGCCAGATACGCCCACACCTGCTTGCGCGTGGCGCCCTCGCCCATCACCCCGACCAGGTTGAGCAGCAGCCCGAAGGTGACCGGCAACGTCCCCTCCGGCAGCGTGCCGTCATGGACGTGGTGGACGGGGTTGCCGAGCTTCTCCTTGGTCGCCTGACCCGCGTAATTGCCGCGGAACTGCCAGTAATCGTCCACCGCGCGGGGGATCACGCCCATGTGAAGCTGCTTGGCCTTCTTGGGCTCGCGATAGATATAGAAGGCCAAGCTTTCCTCGGGGCCGTAGGTCAGCCATTGCTCGATCGACAGGCCGTTGCCCTTCGACTTGGAGATCTTCTCGCCCTTCTCGTCGAGGAACATCTCGTAGTTGAAGCCCTCCGGCGGGCGACCGCCGAGTACGCGCGCGATCTTCGACGACTGGACGACCGAATCGATCAGGTCCTTGCCCGCCATCTCGTAATCGACGCCGAGCGCGACCCAGCGCATCGCCCAGTCGACCTTCCACTGGAGCTTGGCGGACCCGCCGAGCGCCGACTGGACGATCCGCTCGCCCTCATCCTCGAACGCGATCATGCCGGCCTCGGCATCGACCACCTCGACCGGCACCTGGAGGACGATGCCGCTCTTCGGGCTGACCGGCAGCACCGGAGAATAGGTCGCGCGGCGCTCGGCACGTAGCGTCGGCAGCATGACGTCCATCACGCCCTGCCAGTGGCGCAGCACGCCCCGGATCGCGTCGTCGAAGCGGCCCGAGGTGTAATAGTCGGTCGACGACGCGAATTCGTAATCGAAGCCGTAGCGGTCGAGGAAGTCGCGCAGCATCGCATTGTTGTGCGCAGCGAAGCTGTCGAACTTGCCGAACGGATCGGGGATGCGCGTCAACGGCTTGCCCAGATGCTCGCGCAGCATGTCGCCGTTCGGCACGTTCTCGGGCACCTTGCGCAGCCCGTCCATGTCGTCGCTGAACGCGATCAGCCGCGTCGGCAGGTCGCTGAGCGTGTGGAAGGCGTTGCGGACCATCGTGGTGCGCAGCACTTCGTTGAAGGTGCCGATATGCGGCAGCCCCGACGGGCCGTAGCCGGTTTCGAACAGCACCGGCGCGCCGTCTGGCTTGCCCTCGGGATAGCGCTTGAGGAGCTTGCGCGCCTCCTCATACGGCCAGGCCTTGGAGTCGAGAGCGGCGGAGCGGAGGCTTTCCGGGCGGAGATCGTCGGTCATGATGCGCGCCGACGTAGCGAGACGCAGGCGCAATGGCTATATGCACGCGCGATGTCGTTCTGGCCCGCTTTCCTGCTGTTCCTCGCCACCGTCGCGCTGATGGAGGGGTTCGCCTATGTCATGCATCGTTGGGTGATGCATGGCCCGGGCTGGTTCCTGCATGAGAGCCATCACCGCCCGCGCACCGGTCACTGGGAACTGAACGACCTGTATGCCGCAATCTTCGCGGTGCCGTCGTTCGTGATGATCCTCGGCGCGCTCCAACTCGGCTGGTGGCCGGGGTTCGCCTGGATCGGCGCAGGCGTCGCGGCCTACGGCGCGATCTATTTCGGCTTCCACGACGTGATCGTCCACAAGCGGCTGCCGTCGCGGTATCTTCCGAAATCCGCCTATATGAAGCGGATCATCCAGGCGCATCGGCTGCATCACGTCGTCGAAACGAAGGAAGGCAACGTCAGCTTCGGCTTCCTGATCGCGCCCAAGCCCGAGGACCTGAAGGCCGAACTGAAGCGCCGCGGGCGTGCCGGGGTGCGTGCGGCGGCGGGAGCGGAGCGCGAGGTGTCGCCGCGGGTGTAAGGCGCACGGAGCAGCGGATTGCTGCGCTACGCTCGCGATCGCGATCAGAAGTCGATCGCGATGCCCTTCAGCTCCCAGTCGCCGAAGCGGACCGGATCGCGCCCGAGCGGGTCGTTGGTCGGCCGCTCGATCGGTTCGGGTTCGGGTACCGGGGTATTGGGGGTGAGGTGCGCGGGCGGCTTCACGTGATCGGGGCGCTTGCCCATTCGACGGTCCTTCCGATTGATCCGGCGTTCGGGTCCGCACATATGCAGCGCCATGATCGCCTTCAAGCCGAGCCAAATCCGGCAGACCGTGCGTGGCTGACGCCCGCACCCCCCGCCGTCCCGCGCGACCGCGCCCCGCTCCGGGCGGTCCCGAACCGCTCGGCACCGCCGCGCGGCGTGCCGCGCTGCGGCTGCTCGATGCGGTGCTGCGCCGGGGCGAGCCGCTCGAATCGGCGCTGGCACATGCCACGCGCGCGCTGGCGGGCGGCCCGGACCGCGGGCTGGCGCATGCGATCGCCGCCGAGACGCTGCGCCGCCTCCCCGATCTCGACGCGCTGATCGATTCGGCCACCCGCCAGAAATTGCCCGACGATGCCAAGGCGCGCAGCGCGCTCAGGATCGCGCTGGCGCAGGCGCTGTCGCTCGGCACCCCGCCGCATGCCGCGATCGCCACCGTGCTGCCGCTGGTCGACGGCGGCCCGCGCAAGCTGGTCCACGGCGTCTTCGGCACGCTGATGCGCAACGGCGCGACGCTGCCCGAGGTGCCGACGCTCCCCGCCGCGGTGGCCGAGCGCTGGCGCGACAATTGGGGGAAGGATGTCGCCGCCGCCGCCGCGCGCGCGATCGCCGCGCCGCCGCCGATCGACCTCAGCTATGCCGACGCCGCCCCCGACCCCACCAAGGTTCTGCCCGATGCCACGTCGCTTGCCCCCGCGCACGGGCGCGTCGCGGCCGGGAGCGACGTAGCCGCGCTCCCCGGTTTTGCGGAGGGCGACTGGTGGGTGCAGGACCTCGCCGCCTCGATCCCGGCGCGGCTGATCGGCCGCGGCACCGGCATCGCGCTCGACCTGTGCGCCGCACCGGGCGGCAAGACGCTCCAGCTCGCCGCCGCCGGGTGGCAGGTGACCGCGGTCGAGCTGTCCGAAAGTCGCGCCGCGCGACTTCGCGACAATCGCGAGCGCACCGGGCTGTCGTTCGACATCGCGATCGCCGACGTGCTCGCCTGGTCGCCCCCCGCGCCGGCGCAGGCGGTGCTGGTCGATGCGCCGTGCAGCGCCACCGGCATCTTCCGCCGGCACCCCGACGTGCTCCACCGCGCGCACGGCGGCATCGTGGCGGAGATGGCCGATCTCCAGGCGCGCATCCTCGCGCGCGCCGCCGACTGGGTCGCGCCCGGCGGGACGCTCGTCTACGCCACCTGCTCGCTGGAGCCGGAGGAGGGCGAGGCGCAGATCGAACGCTTCCTGCGCGACCGCCCCGATTTCCGGCTCCGCGCCCCGCAGGCCGGCGAACTCCCCGACGGCATCGCCGCCGAACCCGAGGGCTGGGTCCGCACGCTGCCCGGCACCCTCGAAGCGGTCGGCGGATGCGACGGGTTCTTCGTGGCGCGGGTCGAGCGTGCTTCCGCCTGACGCCCACAACCGCTAACGGGGCGGGATCATGACCAAGCCCGTCCGCATCGCGCCTTCGATCCTGTCCGCCGACTTCGCCAGACTGGGGGAGGAAGTGCGCGCGATCGATGCCGCCGGGGCCGACTGGATCCATATCGACGTGATGGACGGGCATTTCGTCCCCAACATCACGATCGGCCCGGCCGTGGTGAAGGCGCTGCGCCCGCACACGACCAAGCCGTTCGACGTCCACCTGATGATCTCGCCGGTCGACGTCTATCTCGATGCCTTCGCCGAGGCGGGCGCCGACACGATCACCGTCCACCCGGAGGCGGGGCCGCACATCCATCGCACGGTCCAGCACATCAAGGGGCTGGGCAAGCGCGCCGGCGTGGTGCTGAACCCCGGCACCCCGGCCAAGATGCTGGATTACCTGATCGATATGGTCGACCTGGTGCTGGTGATGAGCGTCAACCCGGGCTTCGGCGGGCAGCATTTCATCGACAGCCAGCTCAGGAAGATCGCCGCGATCCGCAAGATGATCGACCATTCGGGCCGCGACATCGACCTGGAGGTCGACGGCGGCATCGACGCGGAGACCGCACGGCGCGCGATCGAGGCCGGCGCCGATGCGCTGGTCGCGGGCACCGCCACCTTCCGCGGCGGGCCCGAGCGCTACGCCGAGAACATCCGGAGCCTGCGCGGCGGATGACCGACGACCGGACGGGCATCGATTCCGACAAGCATATCATCGCCGCGGGCACCGGCGAGTCGCTGGGCGACCGGGTCGCGACGTGGTTCGAACGACTGACGTGGCGCACGCCGCTCCACGACCGGCGGCTCGACGGCCAGCACCCGGTCAAGCTGGTCGGCGCGCCGGTCGATCCGCTCCCCGCCGAAACCGATCTGGGCGAGGCGCTGCTCGACGGCTGGATGTATGCCGGGGGCGAGCATCACGCGATCGAGACGCTCGACATGGCCGCTCCCGCCGCGGGGCCGGCGTTCGTCGACTATCTCCACGGCTTCGGCTGGCTGCGCGACCTGTCGGCGATCGACGACCGCGCGCGCACGCTGCCGCTGGCCGAGGCGCTGGCGGGTCGCTGGCTGGCGGCGCATGGCGATCGGGTGTCGGATCCGGCGTGGCGGCCGGCGGTCACCGCGCGACGGCTGGCGATGTGGTCGTTCCATGCGCCGCTGCTGCTGTCGTCGTCCGACCTCGTCTTCCGCTCGCGGATCCTCAACGGCATCGCGCGCGCCGCACGGCATCTCGATCGCACCGCCGACAAGGCGCCGCCGGGGCACGAGCGGGTCGCCGCCTGGACCGGCGTCCTGATCGCCGGGCTGCTGCTGCCCGGCGGCGAGCCGCGTGTCGCGATCGGCGAGGCGGGGCTCACGCGTGCGCTGGCGACCGGCATGACCGCCGATGGCGGCGTCGTCAGCCGCTCGCCCGCCGCGCTGCTCGACCTGCTCGCAACCTTGGCGCTGCTGCGCGCGGCGTGCGAGGCGCGCGGGCTGCCGCTGCCCGATTGCGCGATCGAGGCACTGGGGCGCGCCACCCCGGCGCTGCTCGGCACGACGCTGGGCGACGGCGCCTTGTCGAGCTGGCAGGGCGGGCTGCCGGTCGATGCCGAGACGGTCAACGACGTGCTGCTCGCCAGCGGCGCGCACGGGCGGCCGCTGCGCCAGTCGCGCGACTGGGGGTATCAACGGCTGGCGAACGGCCAGGCGGTGCTGATCGTCGACGCCGCGCCGCCGCCGGTGGCGCGCGTCGCGGAGGGCGGCTGCGCCTCGACGCTCGCCTTCGAGTTCAGCGACGGGGCGGAGCGGCTGATCGTCAATTGCGGCGGCGCGGGCGTCACTGGCGCACGGATGTCGCCGGCGATGGCGACCGGCCTGCGCAGCACCGCGGCACATTCGACGCTGACGATCGGCGATACCAATTCGACCGCGATCCTCGCCGACGGGTCGCTCGGCAAGGGCGTGCGCGAGGTCGAGCTGACGCGGCAGGAATCGGAACTCGGCAGCCGGATCGAGGCGCGCCACGACGGCTATGCGCGCCGCCACGGCTTCCACCACCAGCGCACGTTGCTGCTGCTGAGCGACGGGCGCGAGCTGCGCGGCGAGGATGCGCTGCTCGCGGTGCCGGGCGCGCGTCCGCGTCGTCCGGATGCGATGACGCCGTTCCTGATCCGCTTTCACCTCGCCGCCGGGGTCGAGGCGGTGGCGACCGCCGACAACCAGGCCGCGATGCTGCGCACCGCTGCGGGCAACTTCTGGCATTTCCGCAGCCGCGGCGAACGGCTGACGATCGAGGACAGCGTGTGGGTCGATGCCTTCGGCCGGCTGTTCACGACGCAGCAGATCGTGATCCACGGCCTCGCCCCGCCCGGCGGGGTCAACGTCAACTGGGTGATGAAGCGCGCGCGGTAGCGGGTTCGCCGCGCGGCCAACCCAAAACCAGATCGCTCGTGCTGAGCCTGTCGAAGCACGTGCCGCTAGGGGAGCGCCCTTCGACAGGCTCAGGGCGAACGGCGTTCTGTAATGAACCCGGCCCACAAGCGCGACCGACCCGGATGCGGTACGGGTACCAACCCGTGGAACGGGGTTCGCACTTGAGCCCTGCCCCGCCCCCGCGTAAGCGCGCGCGCATGACCAGCATCCCGATCCGCCGCGCGCTCCTTTCCGTCTCCGACAAGACCGGGATCGTCGATCTCGCCACCGCCCTCGCCGGCAAGGGCGTCGAGCTCGTCTCGACCGGCGGCACCGCCCGGGCGCTGCGCGACGCGGGGCTGACCGTGCGCGACATCAGCGAGCTGACCGGCTTCCCGGAGATGATGGACGGCCGCGTGAAGACGCTGCACCCCAAGGTCCATGGCGGGCTGCTCGCGGTGCGCGACGACGCCGCGCACGCGGCCGCGATGGAGGAGCACGGGATCGGCGCGATCGACCTCGTGGTCGTCAATCTCTACCCGTTCGAGGCGACGGTCGCGAAGGGCGCGGGGCGCGACGAGGTGGTCGAGAACATCGACATCGGCGGACCGTCGATGGTCCGCTCGGCGGCGAAGAACCACGCCTATGTCGCGATCGTCACCGACCCGGCCGATTACGCCCTGGTCGCCGAGGGCGCGACGACGCTCGACGACCGCAAGCGGCTGGCGGCCAAGGCGTTCGCCACCACCGCCGCCTACGACGGCGCGATCGCGCGCTGGTTCGGGCAGGTCGACCAGGGCGAGCGCTTCCCCGCCACCTTGCCGATCACCCTCAAGCGCGCGGAAGAGGAACTGCGCTACGGCGAGAATCCGCACCAGCACGCCGCTTTCTACGCCGCGACCGGCGACGCCACCCGCGGGATCGGCCAGGCGCGACAGGTGCAGGGCAAGGCGCTGAGCTACAATAACTACAACGACGCCGATGCCGCACTGGAGCTGATCGCGGAGTTCCGCGACGCAGGCCCCACCTGCGTGATCGTCAAGCACGCCAATCCGTGCGGCGTCGCCACCGCCGCGACGCTGGCGCAGGCGTATGAAGCGGCGTTCGCCTGCGACACGGTCAGCGCGTTCGGCGGGATCATCGCGGTCAACCGCCCGCTGGACGGCGAGACGGCGAAGGCGATCACCGGCATCTTCACCGAAGTCGTCGTCGCGCCCGAAGCCGACGACGAGGCGCTGGCGCTGTTCGCCGCCAAGAAGAACCTGCGGCTGCTGCTGACCGGCGAACTGCCCGATCCGGCGCGCGACGGCCTGTTCGCCAAATCGATCGCGGGTGGCTGGCTGGTCCAGTCGCGCGACGCCGGCCGCGTGCTGCCCGCCGACCTGAAGGTCGTGACGAAGCGTCAGCCGACCGAACAGGAACTGGCCGACTGCCTGTTCGCCTGGACGGTGGCCAAGCACGTGAAGTCGAACGCGATCGTCTATGCCAAGGGCGGCAGCACCGCCGGCGTCGGCGCCGGCCAGATGAACCGGCTCGAATCCGCGCGGATCGCGGCGTGGAAGGCGAAGGATGCCGCCGACAAGGCCGGCTGGGACGCGCCGCGCACGACCGGCTCGGCGGTCGCATCCGATGCCTTCTTCCCGTTCGCCGACGGCCTGCTCGCGGCCGTCGAGGCGGGCGCGACCGCGGTGATCCAGCCCGGCGGCTCGATCCGCGACGACGAGGTGATCGCGGCGGCGGACGCAGCCGGCCTGGCGATGGTCTTCACCGGCATGCGCCACTTCCGGCATTGATCGCGGGCCGCGATCGTCGTCCCGGCGAACGCCGGGGCCGCTCGCGGCAAGAGACCCCGGCCTTCGCCGGGGTGACGTTCGAGAGGATCAGCGGATGAACCCGCCCTCGTTCGGCAGGGTCGCCTCTTCGGCACTCGGCATCTTGCTGAACAACGCGCGGTCTTCCGGCCCGAAGGCGTAACGCCAGATCACGAACAGATACGCCGCCAGCGTCGCGGCCACCCCGATCGACACCTGCGCCCACCGCCACCCCGGCGGCAACAGCGTGAACGCGCCGCCCACCACCGCTCCTGCCGATGCCGCCCAGACCAGCGGCCAGCGCATCGGCGACACGCTCGCCCCCAGCAGCCGCCCCAGCACGCCCGCCTTGATGAACGAGGTGAGCAGGACCACCAGCATCAACGCCACCGGCGCCCCGGCCGCCTGCGTGGTGACGCCGTAGCCCGCGGTGCGCAGCGCCAGGATCAACGCGAACGAAAGCGCGACCTGCAGCGCCAGCATGGTCATCGAAATGAGCAGATTGCGGTGCCTGGCCATGTAAACCAGCGCCGATTCCGACACCGCGCCTGTCGAAGCGAACACCTCCGCGAACAGCAGGAACACCATCGGCGCCGCGCCGCTGACGAATTGCGGGCCGATCGTCGCCATCACGCCCTCGCGCGGGATCGACGCGGTGATCGCCAGCGCCAGCTGTGCGGCGATGATCCAGAACGCCACCTGCCGTACCTGCCGCGCGATCGCCGCCAGATCGCCGCGCGCCAGGCTCTGCGTCACCACGGGACCCAGGATCGGGTCGAAGCTGGTCTTCAACTTCTGCGGCAGGCTCGCAACCTGTTGCGCCATATAATAGATTCCGACCACGCTCGGTGCGAACAGCGTGCCCAGGATCAGCCGGTCGACGTTGCGGCTGCCCCATTCCAGCGCATCGGCACCCGCCAGCGGCGTGTTCGCGCGCGTCATCTGCCACAACTGCCCGACATGCGGCGACCAGCCGTGCGGCACGCCGTAACTGCGGATCAGCGGCACGATGCTGGCGCTCAGCGCCGCGACCATGCTGGCGACATAGGCCAGCACCAACCCGTCCTTGTGCGTGAAGAACGAAAACAGGAACGCAAACACCGACAGCGTCCACGGCTCGATCACCGCGCGCGCGGTGACGCTGGCCTTCACGTCGTGGCGATAGGCGAGCGCGGCAAGGCTGACATCGGACAGCGCGGGCGCGAGGATGATGAGCGGGAAGAAGCGGTCGAGCCCGACGATCGCCGAATTGGGGTACATCGCCTGCGGAAAGGCGAACAGCACCCCGCTGGCGATCAGGCTGGCGATCAGCGCGAGCGCCAGCGCGTCGAAGACGACGTGATTGTGCGGCCGCCCGGTGGAGGACAAGGCCTGCGCGAGCCCGCGCTTGAGGCCCAGCGTGGCGAGGAGCGCGGCAAATTCGACGACCACGACCGCAATCGCGAAGCGCCCGACCAGCGCGGCGCCGTACATATGGCCGGCGATGAACAGGAACGGGATGCGCGCGCCCAGCCGCAGGATGAAGCCGGCGACGTTGGTGCGCCCGCCCTTGGCGAGCGCGGCGATATCCTCGGGCTGGTCGGTGACGGTCATGCGAGAGCGCATCTCACAGCCGCCGTCATGGCGAGCGGAGCGAAGCAGTCCAGAGCGTCACGCGCTGGGCTCTGGATTGCGTCGCTACGCTCGCAATGACGCAGGGGGGCTGGGCGCGCCGCGGCAAAGCCATGTCGTCGGACGGGCGTTGCCCGCCGGCCGCGCTGGCGCGTGGTTGCCGGGCGTAGCCGGCATCCGCGCTGCGCGGTCAATGCGCCGCTCCCCAGCTCGCTCCTACGCCGATCTCCACGCCCAGCGGCACGTCCAGCACCACCGCCGGTTCCGCCGCGCCCGCCATCACGCGCTCGATCACCGGTCGTGCGCGCTCGACGTCGCCCTCGGGCAGTTCGAAGACCAGTTCGTCATGGACCTGGAGCAGCATCCGCACGTCCGGCAACCCCGCCTCCAAGAGCGCCGCTTCCATCCGCACCATCGCGCGCTTGATGATGTCGGCGCTCGTCCCCTGGATCGGGGCGTTGATCGCGGCGCGCTCGGCGCCCTGGCGTTCGTGCTGCACCTTGCTGCGGATGCGCGGGAAATGCGTCTTGCGGCCGAACAGCGTCTCGGTGAAGCCCTGCTCGCGCACTTGCGTCAGCGTCTCGGCAATGTAGCGGTTGATGCCGGGGAACCGCTCGAAATAGCGGTCGATCATCGCCTGCGCCTCGTCCGCCGAGATGTCGAGCCGCCCCGCCAGCCCCCAGCGCGAGATGCCGTAGAGGATCGCGAAGTTGATCGTCTTCGCCGACGCACGGGTGTCGCGCGTCACCTCGCCGAACAATTCCTGCGCGGTCAGGCTGTGGATGTCGTCGCCGCGCGCAAACGCCTCCTTCAACTGCGGCACCTCGGCCATGTGCGCGGCCAGCCGCAGCTCGATCTGCGAATAGTCGGCGGCGAGGATGACATTGCCCGGCTCGGCGACGAAGGCATCGCGGATCTGACGGCCGACCTCGGTGCGGATCGGGATGTTCTGCAGGTTCGGGTCGGTCGACGACAGCCGCCCGGTCTGCGCGCCGGTCAGCGAATAGCTGGTATGGACGCGCCCCGTCGCGGGGTTGATCTGTTCCTGCAAGCTGTCGGTATAGGTATTCTTCAGCTTGGTCAGCTGCCGCCATTCCAGCACCTTGGTGGCGATCTCGGCACCGGGCGAGTCCTTGTCGGCCGCCAGTCGCTCCAGCTCGGTGACGTCGGTCGAATAGACCCCGCTCTTGCCCTTGCGCCCGCCCTTCAGCCCCATCCGTTCGAACAGCACGTCGCCCAGCTGCTTGGGGCTGCCGATGGTGAAGGCGCCGCCCGCCAGTTCGTGGACGACGCCTTCGAGCGCGGCGATTTGCGTCGAGAAGTCGGCGGAGAGTTGCGCCAGCTTCTCGCGATCGACCTTCACCCCGCGGCGCTCCATCCGCGCGATCACGGATACCAGCGGGCGGTCGACCATCTGGTAGACGCGCGTGCCCGCTTCGCGCGGCAGCCGCGCGGAGAAGCGCCGCCACAGCCGCAGCGTCACGTCGGCGTCCTCGGCGGCGTAGCGGGTCGCGGCCTTCAGATCGACCTCGTGGAAGCCGAGCGCCTTCTTCCCCGTGCCGACCACGTCCTTGTAGGCGATGCAGGTGTGCGACAGGTGCGTGGCGGCGAGTTCGTCCATGCCGTGGCCGTGCAGCCCGGCGTCGAGATCGAAGCTCATCACGATCGTGTCGTCATACGGCGCGACGTCGACCCCCAGCCGACCCAGCACGATCATGTCGTATTTCAGGTTGTGCCCGATCTTGAGGACGCTCGGATCCTCCAGCAGCGGCTTGAGCCTGGCGAGTGCCACGTCGCGGTCCAGCTGCGCCGGGCGTTCTGCGAACATGTCGCTGCCGCCGTGTGCCAGCGGCACGTAGCACGCGAGGTTCGGGTGGAGCGCCATCGACACGCCGACCAGATCGGCGAGCATCGGGTCCTTGGCGGTCGTCTCGGTATCGATCGCGACCCAGCCCTGATGTCGCGCGACGGCGATCCAGCGATCGAGCGCGTCCTCGTCCACGACGGTTTCGTAATCGTCGTGCCGGCACGGCTCGTCGGCGTCGAACGCGGCATCGGTCGGCGACTCGGCGACGGGTGCGTCGGCGACCTCGCCGAGCCGCGACAGCAACGTGCGGAAGCCGTGATGCTCCAGGAACGCGCGCAGCGGCGCATCGGGGATGCCGTCCGCCAGCGACAGCTCCTCCAGCGGCTGCGGCAGCGGCACGTCGCACGCCAGTTCGACCAGCTTGCGGCTCATCCGCGCCGCCTCGGCATGTTCGATCAGATTGTCGCGTAGCTTGCCCTTCTTCATCGTGTCGGCAGCCGCCAGCACGCCCTCCACGTCGCCATGTTCGAGGATCAGCTTCGCGGCGGTCTTCGGCCCGACGCCGGGGACGCCGGGCACGTTGTCGACGCTGTCGCCCATCAACGCCAGGACGTCGCCCAGCTTCTCCGGGCCGACGCCGAACTTCTCGACGACCGCGTCGGGGCCGAGCCGGCGGTTGTTCATCGTGTCGAGCATGTCGACCGACGGATCGGTCATCAACTGCATCAGGTCCTTGTCGGAACTGACGATCGTGACCTGCCACCCCTGCGCCAGCGCCGCCTTGGTATAGCTGGCGATCAGGTCGTCGGCCTCCCACCCCTGTTCCTCGATGCACGGCAGCGAGAAGGCGCGCGTGGCGTCGCGGATCATCGGAAATTGCGGGACCAGATCCTCGGGCGGCGGCGGGCGGTGCGCCTTGTACTGGTCGTACAGCTCGTTGCGGAACGTACTGCTCGACTTGTCGAGGATGACCGCCATGTGCGTGGGGCCGTCCGCCTTGTGGAGCGCATCGGCCAGCTTCCACAGCATCGCGGTGTAGCCGTAGACCGCCCCGACCGGTTCGCCGTGCCGGTTGGTCAGCGGCGGCAGGCGGTGATAGGCACGAAAGATGTAGCCCGATCCGTCGACGAGATAGAGGTGCGGCATGGCGGGGGCCCTATAACGGATTGGGTTTGTGGGGAACCGGGTTTGCAGCTTGCTCCCTCTCCCCTCCGGGAGAGAGCTGGGGTGAGGGGCGGGGTCTCACCGAAACCGGCCCTCTCTGCGAGGCACCCGCCCCTCACCCAACCCTCTCCCCGGAGGGGAGAGGGCTTATTCCGACTCGTCGGCCCCACCCGCGCGCGGCTGCGCACCGGTCAACGCCGCCGCGACCTGCTGGATCAGCACCTGCCGCACCCGCATCGGCGCGGTCGTGTCGCCGATCTGCACTGCGATCGCATAGCGGCGGCCATCCGGCGCGGTCAGCAGGCCGATGTCGTTGAACCCGGCGTTGCGGCTGCCCAGTTCCTGCCCGGTACCCGTCTTGTGCGCGAGCTGCCACCCCGCCGGGGTCGCGGCGCGGAGCCGCGCGTGGCCGGTGCGCGATGCCGCCATCGTATCGAGCAGGATGCGCGTCGAGGTCTCGCTCAGCAATTCGCCGCGCGCCAGCCGCGCCAGTGCCTCGACGATCGCGGCAGGCTGCGCGCCATCGGGCGGATTGTCGATATAGCGTTGCAGCGCGGCGCGGCGCAGCTCGGGATCGAGCCTGGCGCGCGCCGCCTCGAACCCGCGGCCCATCGCCATCGACTGGTTCCACGTCACCCCGGCGGTGCCGCTTTGGAGCAGTCGCTCGCCGGGACCGAAGCGGATGCCGGAAAGCCGCTTTTCCGCCAGGAAGCGTCGCACCGCCGCCGGACCGCCGACATAGGTGAGCAGCCGGTCGTTGGCGGTATTGTCGCTCTGCGTCAGCGCGCGCGTCATCAGCGCGGCCACCGTGGTGCGATATCCTGCGGTCGTGACCAGCGACGCGATCGGCTGGTGGAACAGGGTCAAATCGTCGCGGGTGACCAGCACCGGATCGTCGAGCTTCAGCCGCCCGGCGTCGCGCTGCCCCAGCACGGTCATCGCGACCCACAATTTGCTGACGCTCTGCTGCGGCAGGTAGAGTCCGCCGCCCTCCGACACGATCCAGTCCTCGTCGACCGCCTGGATTGCCGCGCCCGCCTTGCCGGGGAAACTTCGGATCAGCTGCGTCACGCGCGCCTGGAGCGCTCGCGGCGCCGACTTCGGGCGCGGCGGCGCGGGCGGCGGCACCGCGACCGACACCAGCGGTGGCGGCGGGGCAGCCGGGATCAGGGTCGAGCCAGCGCCCGCGCCGCACCCGGCGATCAGCAGCGACCAGCCGATCACCGAGGCGCGGTGCGCGAATGTCGTCTTGCCCATGTCCGCCGCTGCTACCCCTGCTTCGTCGGCCGGTGTGACGGGCGCGGGCGCGGGCGCATAGCCCCGCGACTCGCGGTTGCGACGACCGCCCGTGCCCATACGACGAATCGAGTCGGGCTCGCTCAACCGGCTGACCTCGTCGCGCTCACGGCACCAGCACGGTGTCGACCGGCGGGTCGCTCAGCTCGGGCCAGTCGAGCGTGTAGTGCAGCCCGCGGCTCTCGTGTCGGTGCAGTGCGGATCGCACGATCAGCTCGGCGGTCTGGAGAAGGTTGCGCAGCTCGATCAGGTCGGGGGTGACGCGGAAGTGGCCGTAATAATCCTCAACCTCGCTGCGCAGCAGGTCGATGCGATGCTGCGCGCGCTCCAGCCGCTTGGTGGTGCGCACGATGCCGACGTAATTCCACATGAAGCGCCGGATCTCGGTCCAGTTCTGCTTGATGACCACTTCCTCGTCGGAATCGGTCACGCGGCTTTCGTCCCAAGCGCGGATCACCGGCACGCCGGGCAATGTGTCCCAGCACTCCGCGATATGCCGCGCCGCCGCCTCGCCGAAGACGAAACATTCCAGCAGCGAATTGCTGGCCAGCCGGTTCGCGCCGTGCAGCCCCGATTGCGTGCACTCGCCCGCGGCATAGAGCCCGGGCAGATCGGTGCGCCCGTCGCGGTCGACCACGATCCCGCCGCAGGTATAATGCTGCGCCGGCACCACCGGGATCGGGGCGACGGTCATGTCGATCCCCAGTCCCTTCAGCTTTTCGTAGATGTTCGGGAAATGCCCGCGGACGAAATCGGCGGGCATGTGACTGATGTCGAGATGGACGAAATCGAGCCCGTAGCGCTTGATCTCGGCGTCGATCGCGCGCGCCACCACGTCGCGCGGCGCGAGTTCCAGCCGCTCCGCATCGTAATAGGGCATGAAGCGCTTGCCGGTGGTCGGATTGATGAGCCGCCCGCCCTCGCCACGCACCGCCTCGGTGATCAGGAAGTTCTTGACCTCCAGATGGTAGAGGCAGGTCGGGTGGAATTGCATGAACTCCATGTTCGCGACCCGCGCGCCCGCCCGCCACGCCATCGCGATCCCGTCGCCGGTCGCGCCGCGCGGTGCGGTGGAAAACAGGTACGTGCGCCCTGCCCCACCGGTCGCCAGGATCGTCGCGCGCGCGGTGTGCAGCCCGACGCGCCCGCTCTGCCGGTCGATCGCATAGACGCCCCACACATTGCCGGCGCCCGAATAGCGCTGCTCGTGGCGGCTGGTGGCCAAGTCGATCGCGACCTGGTCGGGGATCAGCGTAATGTTGGGGTGCGCCGCGGCGGCGCGTTGCAGCGCCTCCTGCACCGCCCAGCCCGTCGCGTCGGCGACATGGACGATGCGGCGATGCGAATGACCGCCCTCGCGCGTCAGGTGCAGCGCACCCGCTTCTTCCGCGAACGGCACGCCCAGCGCGCGCAGCCGTTCGATCGCCGCGGGCGCGCGCTCGACCACGAACTCGACGATCGCGCGGTCGTTCAGGCCGGCGCCGGCGACCATCGTGTCCTCGACATGATGCTCGAACGTGTCGCCGGGTTCGAGCACCGCGGCGATCCCGCCCTGCGCCCAGGCGGTCGACCCGTCGTTCAGCGCGCCCTTGGCGAGCACGGTCACCTTGAAGCGATCGGCGAGGTTGAGCGCAGCGGTCAGCCCGGCGGCGCCCGAGCCGACGATCAGCACATCGCTCTGCGTCATGCCGCAGCCCCGCGAATGTTGCGAATGTTGAGACGATGGCGGGGTTTTGCGGTCGGGGGGAAGCGGCACATGCTGATCCATGTGGCATAGATCGGGGTCTGTGGGACAGGTGTTTGCGCGCCCCTTTCGTCATTCCCGCGGAGGCGGGAATCCAGACGCGCAGGTTCTTGCAAGAGCCGCCAGGTCAGAGGTTCTGGATTCCCGCCTGCGCGGGAATGACGGAAGAGCGGTAACGTCAGCGCTTCTCCATCACCCGCGGCAATCGGTCGATCGGCTCGACCGAGACCCGCCGGAACCACGTCTCCGCGCCCTCCGACTGCAGCTGGATATGCCCGTGCGTCAGCGGGGTGCGTACGCCGTCCTTGCCGATCGTCGCCAGCCCCTCGACCACCATCACCGGCACGCCGTTAACGACATGCACCGCGCGGTCGCCGAGCACGTACAGGTCGAGCACGTTCCACTGCCCCGCCGGCCGCTCGGCATCGCGCGCGTTCTCGACGTTCCAGATCAGCGTGCCGTTGACGATTTCTACCGGGGTGCCGCCCAGGCGATAGCGCACCGGCGGCGAGATCAGCGTCGGGTCGAGCGCGGCGGTGGTGCGGATGCGCACGTCGCGCCCGACCGCCACCGCCATGCCGGTGGAGCCGGTCATGATCTCGAACTCCACCGATGGTTGCCACGTTCCGAACACCGCGCCGGGCGCACCGTGCGTATGGTAGAGCAGCCCGTTGTTGGACGCCTTGTCGGCGCGCGGTGCCCAGCGGCGGTCGCCCCAGCGGTATTCGAGGCGCAGGTGATAGTCGCGCAGGTCGGCATCATGGACGATCGCGCCCCAGGTCTGCCCCTTGACCCACAGCGCCGGCGCACCGTCGATCGTCTTCACCGCGACATCGCCGCCGGTCGGCCGCGATCGCCCGATCGGGGTCGCGCCGGGCTGGTCGCGATAGGTGACGGCGGGATCGGGATAGCCCAGCCACGTCGTCCAGCCGGTCAGGTCGCGGCGGTTGAACAGTTCGCGCATCGGCCCGGTCGGCCTGGGGACGTCGGTGAGGACCAGTGTCTGCGCGGCGGCGGGGGCGTCGCCGACGATCGCGCGGGCCTGGTCGACCGGCGACGGGGCGCTCGCCTGCGCCAGCGCGGCGGCGGCGGCCGCGAGCAGGATCGTTTTCATCGTATTCCCTCCCCGTCACCGGGGTGGGCATCGCAGGATTGGCGATGTTCTACAACGCGTTGATGGTCGCATATCGATCACGCGGAGCCGCGTAGACGACCTACGCTGAAGCCTCTCGCCTCAAAGGTATCGTGTCGTCGATCGAAGCCCCGGCTTCCGCCGGGGCGACGCGAGCCGCCACGCGTCGGCGTGGATCTTAGCCCGCGTTGGCCGCGCGAGTCAGGTTGAGGAACACGTCCTCCAGATCAGCTTCCTTGGTCGAGACGTCGACGATCCCGTAGCCGCCCGCCTGCACCGCGCCCAGCACCTCGCCCGCGTTCACGCGGTCCTTGGCAAAGGTGATCTCCAGCGTGCGCGTGCCCTTCAGCGCGACCTTCTCGAAACACACGTTCTGCGGCACCACGCCCACGTCGCGGTCGACCGTCACCGCGACGATCTTCTCCTGCGCCTTGCCGAGCAGCTCGGCGGTGGGCTCGTTGGCGATGACGCGGCCGTGGTTGATGATCGCGATGCGATCGCACAGTTCCTCGGCCTCTTCCAGATAGTGGGTCGTCAGCACCACCGTGACGCCTGCCTCGTTCAGGCTGCGCACATAGGTCCAGAGTTGCTGGCGCAGCTCGATGTCGACGCCGGCGGTCGGCTCGTCGAGCACCAGCACCGGCGGCTGGTGGACCATCGCCTTGGCCACCATCAACCGCCGCTTCATGCCCCCCGACAGCGTCCGGGCATAGGCGCGCGCCTTGTCCTCCAGATGCACCGCGCGCAGCAGCTCCATCGAGCGGCGCTCCTTCCTGGGCACGCCGTACAACCCGGCCTGGATCTCCAGCGTCTCCACGGGCGTGAAGAACGGGTCGAACAGGATCTCCTGATTGACGATCCCGATCGACGCCTTGGCGTTGCGCGGATGCGCGTCGATGTCGAAGCCCCAGATCGACGCCTTGCCGCTGGTCTTGTTGACCAGCCCGGCCAGAATGTTGATCAGCGTCGACTTGCCCGCGCCGTTTGGCCCGAGCAGGCCGAAGATGCTGCCGCGCGGCACGTCGAACGACACGCCGTCCAGCGCGCGCTTGGGCGCGCCACCCTTCACCCCGGCGTAGGTCTTGCACAGGTCGCGGATCGAGATCGCTGCTTCGGTCATGCGGGCCGGGATAGGCGTGCGGGACGCGGAAGCCAATAACACCGAGGATTGTTTCGTGGTGCCGCCCTTGCTAATCGCCTGCTCATGCGCCCGCCGTCCGAACTCGTCCGCACCTCCTCCGCCCGCGTCGCCTGCGACGGGGCGACCGACATTCCCGGCGGCGCGGCGCTCGGCCACCCGCGCGTGTGGTTGCAGATCGACGAGCTCGGCTATGTCGATTGCGGTTACTGCGACCGGCGCTTCGTGCTGATCGGCGGCCCGGCGGATGGCGCGGACCAGACGACGCTGCCCGACATTCCCGACGGCGCCAGCCCACAGTAGTATCGGCGCGGCCATGCGCCTATCTTGGGCGACATGACCGATCCCCGCTCCTTCCTCTACCGCGACACCCTTGACCCGGAAACGACGCTACGCGTCACCGCCGACGTGCTGGCGCGCACCGACGACGGCGAGCTGTTCCTGCAATATCGCAAGGCCGAGGCGTTCGGGTTCGACGACGGGCGCCTGAAGACCGCCAGCTACGACACGACCGCTGGCTTCGGCTTGCGCGCCGTGTCGGGCGAGATGACCGCCTTCGCGCACGCCAATGAACTGAGCGAAGCGGCGATCCGCCGTGCGGGCGCGACGATGGCGCTGATCGATCCCTCCACCCAGCCCCGCGCCGCTGCGCCGGCACGGACCAACCACCGCCTCTATACCGATGCCGATCCGCTCGACCTGGTGCCGTTCGCCGAGAAGGTGAACCTGTGCCAGACGATCGACGCCGCCGCCCGCGCGCGCGACCCGCGCGTGTCGCAGGTGTCGGTCGGGCTGTCGGGGACGTGGAGCGTGGTCGAGGTCGTGCGCCCGGACGGCTTCGTCGCCACCGACGTGCGCCCGCTCGTGCGACTGAACGTGTCGATCGTCGCGGAGGCGAACGGGCGGCGCGAGACCGGCTCGTTCGGGGTCGGCGGTCGCTATCTCTACGACCGGCTGATGACACCCGAGATGTGGAACAGGGCGATCGACGAGGCGCTGGCGCAGGCGCTGGTCAACCTGGAGGCGGTCGATGCGCCCGCGGGCGAGATGACGGTGCTGCTCGGCTCCGGCTGGCCGGGCGTGCTGCTCCACGAGGCGATCGGCCACGGGCTGGAGGGCGATTTCAACCGCAAGGGCACCTCGGCCTTTTCCGGCCGGATCGGCGAGCGCGTTGCGGCGTCCGGCGTCACGATCGTCGACGACGGCAGCATCGCCGACCGCCGCGGCTCGCTGACGATCGACGACGAGGGCACGCCCACGTCGGAGACGATCCTGATCGAGGACGGCATCCTCAAGGGCTATATGCAGGACCGGCTCAACGCGCGGCTGATGGGCGTCGCGCCGACCGGCAACGGTCGCCGCGAGAGCTTCGCGCATGCGCCGATGCCGCGCATGACCAACACCTTCATGAAAGCCGGGTGCGACGATCCCACCGAGCTGCTGACCCGCATGAAGAAGGGCATTTTCGCCAAGTCGTTCGGCGGCGGGCAGGTCGATATCGTCTCGGGCAAGTTCACCTTTTCCTGCACCGAGGCGTATCTGGTCGAGGACGGGAAGATCGGTGCGCCGATCAAGGGCGCGACGCTGATCGGCGACGGGCCGAGCGTGCTGACCAAGGTGCTGGGGGTCGGGCACGACTTCGCGCTCGATGAAGGGATCGGCGTGTGCGGCAAGGGCGGGCAGAGCGTCCCGGCCGGGGTCGGACAGCCGACGCTGCTGATCGACGGGCTGACGGTGGGCGGGACGGCTTAGAAGCCCGAGATCAGCATATCGAGCGCGATGCCGATCACATATTCGTCGTCGACCAGCGAGGCGACCGGCGATCGTAGCAGATTTGCCGGCACGACGGCGGCGAAATGGGTAAGCATCACCATCTTCTCGCCGACGATGTCGAACTCCGGATTCAGGCGACGGTCGGCGAGGGCGAGGTCATGTTCCCGGTTGGCAAGCGGCACGACGAACCGGCTGTTGAGCATGGAAAGCGTGTCGGATTGACAGTCCAACCAATATCCACCGTCGGGTGACGGATATACGTCGAACTTCGCCACTCAGAACATCCGATATTTTTCGAGCGGCAGGCCATTTTCCTCCACCCACTTGTTATTGGCCTCGATCCACGCACGGTTTTCTTCCGCCCACCGCCGGTTGCGCTCGTCGCTCGCCGCCTTGCGCAACGCAGCCTCGGTCACCTGCGACAGGTTGAGCCCCTGCTCCCGCGCGAACGCCACCACGCCCGTATCGAGCGACAGATTGACCGGCTTTCGCTTGCCGGAGACGATCGGATCGTGCTTCATGCGCGGACGCTATGCGCATCGCCCATGCGCGTCAACGTGGAGCACCGCTATGGCCAAGTTCTACCCCGCGCTCACCCCCGAGCATCGTGCGTTCGTCGCAAAGCAGCCGGTGTTCTTCGTCGCCACCGCCGCCCCCGACGCGCGCGTGAACCTCAGCCCCAAGGGGATGGACAGTTTTCGCGTGCTCGGCGACACCACCGTCGCCTATCTCGACGTCGCCGGATCGGGAAACGAGACCAACGCGCACCTGCTCGCCGATGGGCGGATCACGATCATGTTCTGCGCCTTCGACAATCCCGCGCTGATCTTCCGCATCTACGGCCGCGGGCGTCCCGTGCTGCCGCAGGACGACGACTGGTCCGATCTCGCCCAGCATTTCACGCTGCTGCCCGGCACGCGGCAGATCTTCGTCATCGCAGTCGACGAGGTGCAGACCTCGTGCGGCTGGGGCGTGCCGCATATGGGGTTCGAGCGCGAGCGCGACACGCTCAACAAATATCACGCGAGCACCGATGACGCGACGCGCTTCGGCAAATATGCGGTCCGCACGCATAGCATCGACGGGCTACCGGTGCGCAGCCCGACGCAGGTGCCCGCCTGATGGCGCTCGTCGAGCTCGGTCGCTACGACCGCAATCTCGCCAACATCCTGGTCGCGCGGCTGGAGAGCGACGGCATCCCCGCGCTCGCCTTCGACGGCGGCGCCAGCATCGCGGACGGCAGCTGGTTGCTGATCCCGGTCCGCGTCATGGTCGACGAGGATGATCTGAGCGCGGCGAAGGTCATCGCGGACGCTGCCTAAAAAAAAGGCACGCCTGCCGCGTTGCACAATTATTAACGTTCGTTAGGCCCTCTTACCCGCCCAGTCCCGTCTTGCCGTAACTGGCACGCCACTTGCGAAGTTCCCCGTCGGGACAAACGCAAAGGGGGCGCGATGAAGCTGGTCATAGCCATCATCAAACCGTTCAAGCTCGACGAGGTGCGCGAAGCGCTCACCACCGTCGGCGTGGCCGGGATGACCGTGTCGGAGGTGAAGGGGTTCGGTCGCCAGAAGGGGCAGACCGAAATCTACCGCGGCGCCGAATACAGCACCAACATGGTGCCCAAGATCAAGATCGAGGTCGTGTGCGCCAGCGACATCGCCGACCGCGTGGTCGAGGCGATCCAGGCCGCGGCGAATACCGGCGCGATCGGTGACGGCAAGATCTTCGTGCTCGACGTCGGCCAGGCCGTGCGGATCCGCACCGGCGAAACCGACGATACGGCATTGTGATGGGGGGACCGATGACGCTTTCCAGAAAGATTGCGGCCAAGAAGACCATGGCAGGCGCGGGGGCGCTGTTCGCCACGATGATGACCGCCGCGCCAGCGCTGGCGCAGGCTGCCGGACCGGCGCGCGCCCCTGCCGCCGATCTCGCCGCGACGATGGTCAACAAGGGCGACACCACGTGGATGCTGATCTCGGCAGCACTGGTGCTGATGATGTCGATCCCGGGCCTCGCCTTGTTCTACGGCGGCCTCGTCCGCACCAAGAACATGCTCAGCGTGCTGATGCAGGTGCTGATGATCGTCTCGGTCGCCAGCCTCGTCTGGGTCTGCTGGGGCTATTCGATGGCCTTCACCAGCGGCAACGCCTTCGTGGGCGGCTTCTCCAAGGCGTTTCTCGCCGGAGTCGGGCCGACGTCGGTCGCAGCGACCTTCTCGAACAACGTCTACATTCCCGAATATGCGTTCATCGCCTTCCAGATGACTTTCGCGTGCATCACGCCCGCGCTGATCGTCGGCGCGTTTGCGGAGCGGGTGAAGTTCACGCCGCTGCTGATCTTCGTCGTCCTCTGGCTGACGATCGTCTATTTCCCGATGGCGCACATGGTCTGGTACTGGGCGGGCCCGGATTTCCTGGCGGACGCACCGACCGACGCCGGGCTGCTGTATGGCTGGGGCGCGCTGGACTTCGCGGGCGGCACCGTGGTGCACATCAACGCCGGCATCGCAGGGCTTGTGGGCTGCCTCATCATCGGCAAGCGCCATGGCTACAAGTCGGAGCCGATGCCCCCGCACTCGCTGACCATGACCATGATCGGCGCCTCGCTGCTGTGGGTCGGCTGGTTCGGCTTCAACGCGGGCTCGAACCTGGAAGCGAACGGCGCCGCTGCGCTCGCCTTCATCAACACCTTCGTCGCCACCGCTGCCGCGGCGGTCGCCTGGGCGGTGATCGAGCAGATCGTCCACAAGAAGCCGTCGCTGCTGGGCGGCGTGTCGGGGGCGGTCGCGGGCCTCGTGGCGATCACGCCCGCTGCGGGGTTCGCCGCACCGATGACCTCGATCATCCTCGGCTTCGTCGCCAGCATCGTCTGCTTCTTCTTCGTCACCACGGTGAAGAACAAGCTCGGCTATGACGACACGCTCGACGTGTTCGGCGTCCACTGCGTCGGCGGGATCATCGGTGCGATCGGCACCGCGATCGTCGCCGACCCCGCGCTCGGCGGACAGGGCTGGATCGACTATACCAGCTTCCCGTCGGTCGCCGGCACGTACGACATGGCCGCGCAGATCGTCACGCAGATCAAGGCGGTCGTGCTGACGCTGGTACTGTCGGGCGGTGTCTCGGCGGTGCTGTTCTACGGGATCAAGGCCACGATCGGCCTGCGCGCTCCGCTCGAGGTCGAGGTCGAGGGTCTCGACATCAACGAACACGGCGAGCGCGCCTACAATTACTGACGATTTCGCGGGGTAGCGGCGGCGCTAACCGCTTCCCCGCCACCGATGTTCCTCCTGCGGACGACACCTCAAGGCCCGGCGCGGCAACGCGACTGGGCCCTTTTTTGCGCCCGCTGCACTGCAAGATGACACGCGTTCACGAAGGCGCTATATAAGAGTCCGGCGCCGGGTGATCCCGGACAGGCGAGACCCGGCTCCGAGAAGGAGAGAGGTCATGCAACTCACCAAAGACATCGCGCATCATGGGGCGGTCGCGGCGGGGCTCGCCGGGCTGTTCACCGCCGCCGTGCTCGGCGCGCAACTTGCCGCCACCGCCGTCATCAGCATCGGCGAACTACTGATCCGCTGACAGAACGCCCGCCGAACCTCGACCACCTACCCCGCTCCTGCACGAGCCCGTAGAAGCACGCGCGGCAAGTGGCGCGCGAAACATGCGCTTCGACACGCCCGGCGTGCCGGTCAGGAAGTCGGCGCGATCGTCCGGGCGCGGCGCCGCGTTACTTCGGCAGGCGGATCTCGAACAGCGTCGGCCAGCGCTTGCCGGTGACGAACAGACGCCGCGCCTTCGCGTCCCAGGCGATGCCGTTCGCCACTGCCTCCGGATCGCGCGCGCCCACCTCCGCGACGATTGCGCGCAGGTCGATCACCCGCGTCACCGCGCCGCTCCGCGGGTCGATCCGCACGATGAAGGGCTGGTGCCAGACGTTCGCCAGGATCGCGCCGTCGACCATCTCCAGCTCGTTGATCTGGTCGAGCGGCCGTCCGGCAAAGGTGACGGTGATCGTCCGGCGCACCGTCATCGTCGCCGGATCGTGGAAGAAGATCGTCGAACTCCCGTCCGAGCGGATCAGCGAGGTCGCATCGGACGTCAGACCCCAGCCCTCGCCGCTGTAGCGCATCGTGCCGAGCGGCTTCAGCGTCGCGGCGCTCCAGCGGTGCGCGACGCCGTCGTGCCACGTCAGGCTGACCGCCTGACCCTTCCACAGCGCCAGCCCCTCGCCGAACTGCGCCGCCGGAATCGTGCGCCGAAGGCGGATCTTGCCGGTCGCGAGATCAACGCGCCGCACGTCCGATCGCCCCTCCAGCCCGACGCTTTCGATCAGCGCCGCACCGTCCCACACCAGCCCTTCGGTGAACGCCTCGCGATCATGCGGGAAGCGTCGCACGATCACCGGGCTGACCAGACCCGGCTGCCGAGCGGCGGCCGGCGCGGCCTGCCCCGCGAGCGCCGGTGCGATGCCCGGCGATGCCGCCCCCATCGACGTGGCGAGGGCGAGAAGCGGAAGGAGGAACCGGCGCGACATGAGCCAGCGGTACGACGCTGTGCGACGCGGGGCAATCGCGATCGCCGCGCCGCACGTCGCTGGCCCGTGATCGAGCCGCAGGCGACTTACCCCGCCTTGGGCGTGCTCGCCGCTACTGCGCTGACCGTGGCGATGCCGTTGCCGTTGATCGACACCACCCAAGGCGTGCCGTCTTCGCACGTCGCGATCCAGCTCGGGTTGCCCCGCATCGCCGGCCCCGCCACCGATCGCGTCACGCCCTGACACGCGCGGCCCGCATCGCTGATCGCGCGAAACAGCACGCCGTTGCGCTCGTTTTCGTTCATCTGCTCGATCCGCGCCAGATAGGCGGTGCCGCTGCTGTTGCTGGCGGCGGCCTCCTGCGCCGCATCGGTGCTGTTCGATCCGCACGCGGCCAGCGACAGCGGCAGGATGGCGGCGATCACGGCGTGGCGAAGCATGGACGGACCCTCGACGATGGATATGCAGCCCCAACCGATTTCACTGCTTCGGGTTGCATCGCCGCTCGCTATGATGCCGCCACCTTCGGGGTCGAATCGTGAGGATCGAGTGATGCGTGGACGGGGGCCGGTCGGGCTGGTGGCGGCGTTGGCGATCCTCGCCCCGATGTTGTCCTCGTGCGGCGGCAGCGACGGCGCGACGCGCGCGAGCGCCAGCACGGGTGCCGGCGGCGCGGGCGGGACGACCGGCGTCGTCACGACGCCCGCCAACGGTTGCGCGCTGCGCGCCCGGCAGGACTGGGTGCTCGCGCAGATGAATGAATGGTACCTCTTCCCTGATCTGCTGCCCACGAACGTCGATCCGGGCACGTACACGACCGTCGACGCCTATCTCGATGCGCTGACCGTCAACGCGCGGGCGCAGCGTCGCGACCGCTTTTTCACCTATCTGACCTCGGTGGCCGAGGAGCGCGCCTATTACGAATCGGGCGCGACCGCCGGCATCGGCGTGCGGCTGGCGTTCGACGGCAGCAACCGCCTGTTCGTGACCGAGGCGTTCGAAGGCGGCCCGGCGCTGGCGGCCGGCGTCGACCGCGGGGCGCAGATCGTCGCGATCGGCTCCTCGACGACGACGCTGCGCCCGATCAGCGACATCCTGAGCACCGGCACTGCCGAGCTGGACCGCGTCCTCGACACGTCCACGCCCGGCACCACGCGCGTGCTGCGGATCACCGACGCGAGCGGCACGCGCGAGGTGACGGTGTCCAGCACCAACTACGCAGTGTCGCCGGTGTCGACCCGCTACGGCAGCAAGGTGATCGACGATAACGGCCGCAAGGTCGGCTACGTCAACCTGCGCACCTTCATCGACACCGCCGACGACCAGTTGCGCAGCGCCTTCGCCGGCTTTCGCGCGCAAGGCATCACGCAGGTGATCGTCGACCTGCGCTACAACGGCGGCGGGCTGCTGCGCACCGCGGAGACGTTCACCGACCTGCTCGGCGCCAACCGCTCCACGGGCGACGTGCAGGCGTATACGACGTTCCGCGCGTCGAAATCGTCGGAGAACGAGACGCGCCGCTTCGCACGCGAGGCGCAGGCGATCGCGCCGACGCGGGTGGCGTTCATCGGCACCGGGCAGACCGCTTCGGCCAGCGAATATGTCATCAACGCGCTGGTGCCGTACCTGCGCGGCGACCTCGCGCTGGTCGGTAGCAACACCTATGGCAAGCCGGTCGGGCAGATCGCGCTCGACAATCCGTCGTGCAGCGACGACCGGTTGCGCGTGATCGCCTTCGCGCTCCAGAACGCCGACCGGCAAGGCGATTATTACGACGGGCTCGCGACGAAGGTCGGCGCCACCTGTCAGGCGCCCGACGATTACACACGCCCGCTCGGCGACCCCAACGAGACATCGGTGCGCACTGCGCTCGACTGGCTGGCGGGGCGCGGCTGCACCCGCATCGGGGCCAGCGCGTCTGCGACGCGGATGACCGGGCTGTTCGAGGCGGGGCAACGCCCGGTCACCGCCGCCAACCCGACCGCCGCGCAGCGCGACATGCCCGGGCTGTTCTAGCCCGAAGCCTAGTCCTTCCAGCCCCAGTAGAGCTGCGCCGGCGGCACGTTCCACCATTCCATGTCATGGTCGATGCGGTGGAAGTGCGGCGCGATGAAGTCGCGGACCTTGGGGCTGAACTGATAGACCAGGAACGCGCCGCCGGTGCGGATCACGCGCTGCGTCGCCGCCGCGATCGCCGGGCCGACGCCGTCGGGCAGCGTCGAGAACGGCAGCCCCGACAGCACGTAGTCCGCCGCCTCATGCCCGTGGTCGGCGACGATCCGTTCCACGTCCGCCGCCGAGCCGTGCACCGCTACGAAGCGGGAGTCGGTGATCGTGTGGTCGAGGTAGCGGATGAAATCGGCATTGGTGTCGATCGCGATCAGCATCGCGTCGGGCGCCATCCTCTCCAGGATCGGGCGGCAGAAGGTACCGACGCCGGGGCCGTATTCCACGAACAGCTTGCAATTCGCCCAGTCGACCGGCCCCAGCATCTTGGCGATCAGCCGGTCCGACGACGGGATGATCGAGCCGACCATCACCGGGTGCTTCAGGAAGCCGGTGAAGAACATCTGCCACGGTCCGGGCACGCCGGCGGATTTGCTGCGGTCGCGCCGCACGGCGTCGGTGGAACTGGTCATGTGGAAAAAACGGCTCCCGAACCTGGTGTGATGACGATTTCGCGTCATCCGCATGACGAACGCCTTGCAGACGAAGCGGTTGCCATAGCCCGGTTGCGCGCCGCCCCCAAGCGCCTAATCGACGTTGCGGTGCGACCAGCGGGAGGCGGAACGATGCGGCGGGATGGCGACCGGAGCGGCGATGCGACCTTCGCGCTGCTGTTCACGGTCATGCTGACGATCGCGGCGGGCAACACCGCGCTGCAATCGGTGCTGCCCGCGCTCGGCCGCTCGCTGGGGGTGCGCGATGCGGAAGTGGCGCTCGCCTTCTCGATCTCGGCGCTGCTGTGGGTGCTCGCCGCGCCGTTCTGGGCGCATCGCTCGCACCGCCACGGGCGCCGCGCGATGATCCAGCTCGGGCTGGCCGGCTATGCGATCAGCCTGACCTTGTGCGGCGCGTTTCTCGTCGCTGGCATCAACGGCTGGATCGGCGGCGCGGCGGCGTTCGCGCTCTTCATCCTGGGCCGCATGATCTACGGCGTGCTCGGCGCCGCCGCGCCGCCGGCGGTGCAGGCGTTGGTCGCGTCACGCACCACGCGCGACGAGCGGACGAAGGCGCTGACCCTGCTCGCCTCGGCGTTCGGGCTGGGGACGATCCTCGGCCCGGCGCTCGCCCCCTATCTGGTGCTCGGGCATGTGGGGCCGGTGGCGATCGGGCTGGCGGGGCCGGGGTTCGTCTTCGCGCTGTTCGGGGTGGCGATGCTGATCGCGGTGCTGCGCCGCCTGCCTGACGACCGCCCTGCTCCTTATGGGACCGACACCGACGACGCGCACGGCGCCGCCACCGCCTATCCGTCGATCGGCGGGCAGTCGTCGGGGGCCAGCGTCACCGCCGCCACCGCTTCGCCGGGCGCGCGGATCGGGATGTTCGACGCGCGCATCCGCGGCTGGACGGTCGCCGGGCTAGTGATGGCGCATGCGCAGGCGATGACGGGCCAGGTGATCGGCTTCCTCGTGATCGACCGGCTCGCGCTGCCGCCCGCCGAGGCGCTGGGGCCGACCGGGCTCGTGCTGATGATGGGCGCGGGCGCGGCGCTGCTCGCGCAATGGGGGCTGATCCCGCTCCTCAACCTGCGCCCGCGCGCGCTGGTGCTCGTCGGGCTGGCGCTGGCGGCGGCGGGCACGCTGCTGACCGGCCGCGCGACGACGCTGCCGTCGATCGCCACCGCCTATGCGCTCGCCAGCCTCGGTTTCGGCTTCGTCCGCCCCGGCTTCACCGCCGGATCAAGCCTGGCGGTCGGCCCCGAGTTGCAGGCGTCGGTCGCGGGCAAGGTGACCAGCATCAGTGGCGCGGGGTTTGTGCTCGGCCCGTCGCTCGGCGTCGCGCTGTACGGCGTGGCCGTGCCGCTGCCGTACACGGTCGCGGGGCTGGCGTGCGCGTTGCTGCTGGTCTTGGGGTGGCGCGGATTGCATGACGCCTGATCCTCAGCGGCAACCGACAGCGGCCAAAAATGCGGCCGCTTTCCCTTGACCTGCAACCATCCACCACCGTTCGTGCTGAGCCTGTCCTAGGGCATGCCCAGCGGCACGCGCTTCGACAGGGTCAGCACCACGGTCCATGGATCGGCCGGGCCGGAAGTGGTCAGACCTCCTTGCCCCCTGGCCGCGCCGTCAGCTGACCCGGCGTGATGAAGCCGATCGGCTGGATCGCATTCGCCTCCTGCTTCAGCCGCGCCGCCATCTGCTCGTAATCGCGCTCCACCTCCGGGGTGACGCTCGCGCGGCTTTCCTCGATCGCGCGCTCGAAATGCGCCATCCGCACCTCGCGTAGGTCCATCGACTCGCGCAGTGCGATCAACCCGGCGCGCCGCACCACATCCTCCAGGTCGGCGCCGGTGAACCGCTCCGCCCGCGCCGCGATCGCGTCCAGATCGACATCGGCGGCCAGCGGCATCTTCTGCGTCTGGATGTCGAGGATCCGCCGCCGCCCTTCGACGCTCGGCACCCCGACATAGATCAGCTCGTCGAACCGCCCCGGCCGCAGCAACGCCGGATCGACCAGGTTCGGCCGGTTGGTCGCGCCGATCACCACCACAGATTGCAGCTCCTCCAGCCCGTCCATCTCGGCCAGGATCGTGTTCACCACCCGCTCGGTCACCTGCGGTTCGCCCAGCCCGCCGCCGCGCGCCGGCACCAGTGAATCGAGCTCGTCGATAAAGATCACCGTCGGCGCCACCTGCCGTGCGCGCTGGAACAGCCGCGCGATCTGCTGCTCGCTCTCGCCATACCATTTGCTCAGCAGGTCGCTCGACTTGGTCGCGATGAAGTTCGCCTGCGCCTCGCGCGCCACCGCCTTGGCGAGCAGCGTCTTGCCGGTGCCGGGCGGGCCATAGAGCAGGAAGCCCTTCGCCGGGCGGATGCCGAGCCGCCGGAAGGCGTCGGGGTTCTTCAGCGGCAGCTCGACGCCCTCCTTCAGCCGCATCTGCGCATCGTCCAGCCCGCCGACGTCGGACCATTTGGTCGTCGGCGCCTGCACCATCACTTCGCGCATCGCGCTCGGCTGCACGCGCTTCAGCGCCTCGGTGAAGTCCTCGCGCGTCACCGCAAGCGTATCCAGCACCTCGGGCGGTACGGTGCGGTCCTCCAGGTTCAGCTTCGGCATGATCCGCCGTACCGCCTCGATCGCCGCCTCGCGGGTCAGCGCCGCCATGTCCGCCCCGACGAAGCCGAAGGTCTGCCGCGCCAGCTCGTTCAGGTCGACACGGTCGCCCAGCGGCATGCCGCGTGTGTGGATGCCCAGGATCTCGCGCCGTCCGCGCTCGTCAGGGACGCCGACGATGATCTCGCGGTCGAACCGGCCCGGCCGCCGCAGCGCCTCGTCGATCGCCTCCGGCCGGTTGGTCGCCGCGATCACCACCAGATTGGCGCGCGCCTCCAGCCCGTCCATCAGCGTCAGCAGTTGCGCGACGACACGCTTTTCCGCCTCGCCTGACACTTGACCCCGCTTGGGTGCGATCGAGTCGATCTCGTCGATAAAGACGATCGACGGCGCGGCCTTGCTCGCCTCCTCGAACACCTGCCGCAGCCGCTGTTCGGACTCGCCATAAGCGGAGCCCATGATCTCCGGCCCGTTGATCAGGAAGAATTGCGCGTCCGATTCGTTAGCGACGGCACGCGCCAGCCGCGTCTTGCCGGTGCCGGGTGGTCCGTGCAGCAGCACGCCCTTGGGCGGATCGACGCCCAGCCGCTGGAAGAGTTCGGGATAGCGCAGCGGCAGCTCGACCATCTCGCGCAACTGGTCGATCGTCCCGGCCATACCGCCGATATCGTCATAGGTGACGTCGGCGCGCCGCGCCGCCTGCGGCTCCTCATATTCGGCGCGCAGCTCGACCTCCGTATTCTCGTCGATGTGCACGACGCCCTTGGGGCTCGCCGACACGACCAGCAGGCGGATCTCCTGCAATGCGTAAGCGGGCGCATTGACGTAGCGCTCCATGCCCGGCGGCATGTTCTGCACGCGCTGGTGCCCGGCGGTCGCGACGATATCGCCTGCGCACAGCGGGCGGCCGAAGAAGGTGCGCTTCAGCGCGTTGGTCGATCCTTGCAGGCGCAGGTTCTGCTGCGCGGGGGCAAACACCACCCGAGTCGCCGCCTTCGACTCGGCGCGCTTGACCTCGACGAAATCGCCCGATCCGACGCCGGCGTTGGCGCGCTGCAACCCGTCGATGCGGACCAGCTCCAGTCCCTCGTCCTCGGCATAGGGGCCGATCGCGCGTGCCGGCGTGGTCTTCTTGCCGACGATCTCCACCACGTCGCCATCGGTGATCCCCAGCGCGGCGAACACCGCGCGCGGCAAATGCGCGACGCCGCGCCCGCTGTCCTCGGGGCGCGCGTTGGCGACCTGCAACTTCACCAATTTGTCGTCGGCATCCGCCATGTCGATCCTTTCCACGCGGTCGTCCGCGGAGCGCAGGAGATAGGGCGCCGGTTCCGCATTGCGAGCCCGCGCCTTGATCGACGATGCACGAAAAAAAGGCCAGCCCCAGAGGGCCGGCCGTTTGAAAGTTTTTAGGAGAGGATGCCTGAAAGGCCCGCCCTATGTGCCGCTGACCCATGTTCTTCGCAAGTGCGAAATGATAGCGCTATGGTTGCACATTGTGCAATCGTACCGGCGATAGCGGTTGCGTCGGCAACGAGATGTTGCATGATGCAGCGCAATAGCGACATTGGACCTGCCATGCGTCGGCTTCCTCCCCTTACTGCCATCGAAGCCTTCGTTGCGGTTGCGCGGCTGGGATCGATCAAGGCCGCGGCGCAGGAGCTCGCGCTATCGCCCCCGGCGCTCAGCCGGCGCATCCAGACGCTGGAGCGCTTCATCGCGCGCCCGCTGTTCGATCGTCGCCACCAGGCGATGGTGCCCAATGCCGATGGCGAGCGGCTGCTCGCGGCGATCGCGCCGGCGCTGGACGGCATGTCCGACGCGATCGAGGGGATGAGCAGCGGCACCGACGTGCTGCGGCTGCGGTTGGGGGTGTTGCCGCTCTATGCGTCGCAGCGGCTGTTCCCGCGGCTGGGCGAGCTGCGCGCCGCGCATCCGGAACTCCATCTCGACATCGACACGGGCGGCAATGCGCTGGCGCGGCTCGGCGAGGGACTGGACGCAGTGATCGTCGTCGCGCGCGATATAGATCCGATGCTGTATTCGGAACGGCTCGACCGCAACATGGTCTATCCGATCGGTGCGCGCGGCTTGCTGGAAGGGCCGAACCCGCTGCGCGATCCCGAGCAGATGCGCGAGCACAGCGTGCTGCTCCACCGCGACATGCCCGACACGTTCGCCGCCTGGAGCCAGGCGGCGGGCTATCCGGGGATGGAGCCGGTCGCGATCGACTATTTCGACACCGGCGTGCTGATCCTCGAAGCCGCGGCGCAGGGTCTGGGCGTGGCCTTCATGCACGAAAACCATTTCCAGGACGCCAACGACCCGCGGCTGGTGCGGCTGTTCGACATCGAGGTGACCAGCCCGTACAGTTACTGGTTCGCGTGCCGCCCGCGCGCGCTCCAGACCAAGCCGGTAAAGATCTTCCGCGACTGGCTGATCCGCACGTTGCGCGAGGGGTAAGCCGCTCCCCCCCGGCGTTCCGCGTCGGCGCGGATCCCGAACCGCTGACGTTTCGGCCCCTTCGAAAGCCTGCCACCTCCGCGGAGATGACGTGGCGATGGGCACATTCCGTCTTCGCTGTCCGGGGCCGACCCACGCCGGCCCGCCCCGACGCCGGTCGCGCCGGGGCGGCGAAGTCGGATCAGGAAGCCTTCATCGTCACGATCTTGCCCGGGTTCGCGGGCGGCTCGCCCTTGGGCAGCGCGTCGATCAGTTCCATGCCCTCGGTCACCTCGCCCCACACGGTATACTGGCCGTCCAGGAAGCGCGCGTCGTCGAAGCAGATGAAGAACTGCGAATTGGCGCTGTTCGGATCCATCGTCCGCGCCATCGAGCAGGTGCCGCGCACGTGCGGTTCCTTGTTGAATTCCTGCTTCAGGTTCGGCTTGGACGACCCGCCGGTGCCGTTGTGGTTCCCGCCGTCGCCGCCCTGCGCCATGAAGCCGGGGATCACGCGGTGGAACGGTACGCCGTCGTAGAAGCCTTCGTTGGCCAGCTCGGCGATGCGCTTGACGTGCTCGGGCGCCAGGTCGGGGCGCAGCTTGATCGTCACGTCGCCGCCGTCCAGCGTCATCGTCAGCGTCGAATAGGTATCGGTCACGGGCAGTTCCTTTCTTGCCGTATGCGCGCGCCCCTACCGGTCCCGCGCCCGGGTGGCAAATGCATGACGCCCGCGCTAGGTGCCGAGGAGTCGCGACGCAACGAGGGAGCCGGCACATGAGCGAGACCGAGCTGCCCGAGGTCTATGACGAGCAGGAGGACCGGCTGGACGAGGACGACCGGTTGAAGCCTGAGTTCGTCCGCGCGGTGCTCGACGCGGTCGAGGCCGGCGACGTGGCCGAGGCGCATGCGCTGGTCGAGCCGCTTCACCCCGCCGACGTTGCCGACCTGTTCGAGCTGACTCCCGAGGATTGCCGCCGCGCGCTGGCCGCTGCGATCAGCGACCTGCTCGACGCCGACGTTTTCGCGGAAATGAACGATTACGTCCGCGAGGCGCTGATCGACGCGCTCGACGCGCGGCAGGTCGCGGACATCGCCAGCGAACTCGATACCGACGACGCGGTCGCGATCATCGAGGACATGGAGCCGGAGGACCAGCGCGAGGTCCTGCGCGCGATGGAGCCCGACGATCGCGCCGCGATCGAGGAGGCGCTGTCCTATCCCGAGGAATCCGCCGGTCGCCTGATGCAGCGCGATTTGGTCGCGGTGCCCGAACATTGGACGGTCGGCGACGTGCTCGACTATCTGCGCGCCGACGAGACGCTGACCACCGACTTCTGGGAAATCTTCGTCGTCGATCCCACTCACGAGCCGGTCGGCACCTGCTCATTGAGCTGGATCCTGCGCACCCCGCGCAGCATCGCGATCGCCGACGTCATGCAGCGCGAACAGACGCTAATCCCGGTCGACATGGACCAGGAAGAGGTCGCGCTGCGCTTCCAGAAATATGCGCTGATCTCCGCGGCGGTCGTCGACGGATCGGGGCGGCTGGTGGGCATGATCACCGTCGACGACGTCGTCCACATCATCCAGCAGGAAGCGGGCGAGGACGCGCTGCGGCTGTCCGGCGCGGGTGAAGGCGACATCAACGAGCCGATCCGTTTCACCGTGCGCACGCGGCTGACGTGGCTGCTCATCAACCTGCCGACCGCGATGCTGGCGGCGACGGTCGTCGGGCTGTTCGACGAACGGATCGCGCGCTTTGCGGTGCTGGCGCAGTTGATGGGGATCGTCAGCGGGATGGGCGGCAATGCCGGCACCCAGACGCTGGCGGTGGTCGTCCGCGCGCTCGCCACCAACCAGCTGACCGGATCGAACACGGTGCGCATGATCGTGCGCGAGCTGCGCATCGCGGCGAGCAACGGGCTGGGCCTGGGGCTGCTGGTCGGCGTCGGCTCCTACCTCTGGTTCGGCAATCCGGCGCTGGCGATGGTGTTCGGGCTGGCGCTCTTCATCAACAACATCGTCGCAGGGCTGGCCGGCGTGCTGGTGCCGGTGACGCTCGACCGCTTCGATGTCGACCCGGCGGTGGCGTCGTCGGTGTTCGTGACGACGTGCACCGACTCGCTGGGGTTCTTCACCTTCCTGGGGCTGGCGGCCTTGTGGGGGCTGGGGGGATAGTCACGCCCCCATCGTCATTCCCGCGCAGGCGGGAATCCAGAACCTCTGACCTACCGGCCCTTGCGAGAACCTGCGCGTCTGGATTCCCGCCTTCGCGGGAATGACGAGCGGAGTGATTACCGCTCGCGCGTGGCGGCGAACCTCACCTTGGGGTAGCGGTCCTGCACATAGCCGACCTCCCACGCGCTCTTGGCGAGGAACACCGGATTGCCGTCGCGGTCCTTGGCCATCGCCGCACGGTTCAGGTCGGTGAAGTTCTTCAGCTCCGCCGGATCCTCCGCCGACACCCAGCGCGCGGTGTCGAACGGCGCCGGTTCCAGCCCGGCGGCGACCTTATACTCGGCGTCCAGCCGGCTCAGCAGCACGTCGAGCTGTAGCTGGCCCACGACCCCGATGATCCAGTTGCTTCCGATCTCGGGATAGAAGACCTGCGTCACGCCTTCCTCGGCCATGTCGTCCAGCGCCTTGCGCAGCTGCTTGGTCTTGGTCGGATCCTTGAGCGCGACGCGGCGCAGGATCTCGGGCGCGAAGTTCGGCAGCCCGGTGAAGCGCACGTCGGCCTTCTCCGACAGCGTGTCGCCGACGCGCAGCGTGCCGTGGTTGGGGATGCCGATGATGTCGCCGGGATATGCCTCGTCGGCGACCTCGCGGTTCTGCGCGAAGAACAGGATCGGCGAATGGACCGCGATCGGCTTGCCGTGCCCGGTCGGGGTCAGCTTCATGCCGCGCCGGAACGTGCCCGAGCACAGCCGCATGAACGCGATCCGGTCGCGGTGCTGCGGGTCCATGTTCGCCTGCACCTTGAAGACGAAGCCGGTGACCTCCTTCTCCTCCGGCGCGACCGGCGCGGGCTCGGCCGGCTGCGGGCGCGGCGGCGGCGCATAATCGCTCAGCGCCGCAATCAGGTCGGCCGGACCGAAGTCCTTCAGCGCCGAGCCGAAATACACCGGGGTCAGGTCGCCGTGCCGATACGCCTCGGCATCGAACGCGGCATAGCCGGCCTGCGCCAGCTCGATCTCCTCCGCCACCGCTTCCGGTAGCGCGGGCGCATCCTCGACCTTGCCCTGGAAGGTGCGGCTGTCGCCCTCGGGGCGCGCGATGCGGTTCGCGTCGAGGTTCAGGATGCCCTCGAACGTACCGCCCATCCCGACCGGCCACGTCATCGGGCAGACGTCGAGCGCGAGCACGTCGGCGATCTCGTCGAGCAGCTCGAACGGCGGGCGCCCTTCGCGATCGACCTTGTTGACGAAGGTGATGATCGGCACCGAGCGCAGGCGACAGACCTCGAACAGCTTGCGCGTCTGCGCCTCGATGCCGCGCGCCGCGTCGATGACCATGATCGCGGAGTCGACCGCGGTCAGCGTCCGGTAGGTGTCCTCGCTGAAATCCTCGTGGCCCGGCGTGTCGAGCAGATTGAAGGTCACGCCGCCGCTCTCGAACGTCATGACGCTGGAGGTGACCGAGATGCCGCGCTGCTGCTCGATCTTCATCCAGTCCGAGCGAGCGCGCCGGTTCGCCCCGCGCGCCTTCACCTCGCCGGCGAGGTGGATCGCGCCACCGAAATAGAGCAGCTTTTCGGTCAGCGTCGTCTTGCCCGCGTCGGGGTGGGAGATGATCGCAAAGGTACGGCGGGGGGAGGTCATCGAGGGTCCAGTGTTGCGCGGGTGCGGCGGGCGCGCCCGGTTAGCAGGATGGCGGTGGGAACGACAGGGGCGGAGGCGGGCGTGTCCCGGCCGAGGTGGGGATCGGGACGCGCAAGTGCTCGCGAGAGCCACTGGCGCCGCAGTTCTTGGGTTCCCCGAACGAGAAGCGGCCCGCCCGACATCTGCCGGGCGAGCCGCCTGTCGTTCATCGATCAGGGTAGCTTAGCTGCCCGACTCGAGGTTGACCGCCGCATACTTGCCGCGACGATCGACTTCGATCTCGAAGCTCAGGCGATCGCCTTCGTTGAGCGTCGGCATGCCGGCGCGCTCGACCGCCGAGATGTGCACGAACGCGTCCGGCTGACCGTCGTCGCGCTGGATGAAGCCGAAGCCCTTCATCGCGTTGAAGAACTTGACGGTGCCCGTCGCCTTCTCACCGGTGAGCTGGCGCTGCGGGCCGCCGGCGCCGCCGCGCGGACCACGGTCACCGCCGCGATCGCCGAAGCCGCCTTCGCGCGGTGCCGAACGCTCCTGTACCGGCATCGGCTCGCCGTCGATCTTCAGGTCCGTCGCCGAGACGCGACCGCCGCGATCGACCAGCGTGAAGCCGAGCGGCTGGCCCTCGGCCAGGCCCGACAGGCCCGCCTGTTCGACCGCCGAGATGTGCACGAACACGTCCTCGCCGCCGTCGTCACGGACGATGAAGCCGAAGCCCTTCTGACCGTTGAAGAACTTGACCACGCCGGTGCCTTCGCCGACGACCTGCGGGGGCATGCCGCCACCGCCGCCGAAGCCGCGACCACCGCCGCCGCCACCGCCGAAGCCGCCACTGCCGCTGCGGAAGCCACCGCCGCCGCCGCCGAAGCCGCCGCCACCACCGCCGAAGCCGCGACCGCCGCCGCCGAAGCCGCCACCGCGATCCTCGAAGCCGCCACCGAATCCACCGCCGCCGAAGCCGCCGCCGAAATCGTCACCGCCGCCGCCGAAACCATCGCGCTTGTCGCGCCCACGCCCGCCGCGATTGCCGCGGCCGCCCTTGTCGTAACCCATAACCCTGTTCGTCTTCCCGGTCCGCCCGAACACTTCCATCAGGGCCACGCGCAGGACGGCGAACGCGGCTCCCCTTGGCGCAGGACCTACTGCGCCTCATCTCGCTCATAGACCATCTTGCGCCATCCTGCGAATCGTTTTGCGCGTCTTTTCAGGCATCGGCCGGTAAACGCCGCGGATCGGTCGTATTGTTGCCACGTTCCGTCGTCTTGCGCCGCGCGAGTCACGAAGCGATTGAGCCATGCCGGCCGCGCCGCTACAGGCTGGATATGGCTGTACATCTGCACGAAGAAGACCTTCCCGGCGACGTATTCGCGCCCGGCGCCGCGATCGCGGTCGATACCGAGACCATGGGGCTCATCACGCCGCGCGACCGGCTGTGCCTGGTGCAGCTGTCCGACGGCGGCGGCGACGAGCATTTGGTGCGCTTTTCGCCAGGCAGCGATTATGCCGCGCCGAACCTGCGCGCGGTGCTGGCCGACCCGGCGCGCCTCAAACTCTATCATTTCGGGCGCTTCGATATCGCCGCGCTGCGCCATTATCTGAACGTCGTGGCGGCGCCCGTGTACTGCACCAAGATCGCGTCGCGACTGGTGCGCACGTACACCGACCGCCACGGACTGAAGGAGCTGGTGCGCGAGTTGCTGGGGCAGGACATCTCGAAGCAGCAGCAATCGTCCGACTGGGGCGGCCCGGTGCTGAGCGAGGCGCAGCGCGACTATGCCGCGTCGGACGTGCGCTACCTGCATCGGCTGAAGGAAGAACTCGACCGGCGGCTGGCGCGCGAGGGACGGACCGCGCTGGCGCAGGCATGCTTCGACTTCCTGCCCGCGCGCGCCGAGCTCGATCTCGCCGGCTGGCCGGAGGTGGACATCTTCGCGCATGTCTGACGTCGCGCTCCGCGCCCGGTCCGAACGGCAACGCTGGGCACAGCCCGGCGGACGGCACGACCGCGTCATCGCGGCGGCCAATCGCATCCTACCGGTGTCGATCGGCATCTTGTTCGCGTTCCTCGTGATGGCGCCGCTGACGATGGGCGGCGACGCCTCGTTCGTGCTGGACAAGAACCGCGTCGAGGTCGCCAAGGAGCGGATGAAGCTCCAGCAGGCGCGCTATCGCGGCACCGATGCCAAGGGGCAGCCGTTCGAGCTGGACGCCGGGTCGGCGATCCAGAAGAGTTCCGCCGAGCCGATCGTGCGCATCGCCGACATGGCGGCCGCGATCCGCCTGTCGGACGGGCCCGCGACGCTCACCGCGCCGACCGGCCGCTACGACATGGACAGCGAGCAGGTGCAGGTCGACGGGCCGATCAAGGTGCGCGGTCCCAACAATTACACGCTCGACACCGACAATGCCGTCGTCGACCTGAAGAGCCGGCGGCTGCAATCGACCGACGCGGCGACCGGCACCGTGCGCCAGGGCACGTTCCGCGGCGACCGGATGAGCGCCGACCTGGAAGCGCGCACCGTCACGCTCGACGGCAATGCGCGCTTGCGGTTCACCCCGAGACGATAGAGAAGCCCGCCATGTCGCGCCCTGCCGTTATCGCCGCCCTGTCTGCCCTGTCGCTGTCGCTTGCGGCGCCCGTAGGGGCGCAGACGCGGCACGACACCGCCGCGCCGATCGAATTCGGCGCGGATCATATCGAGCTGCAGGACCGGGCGAACCGCGCGGTCCTGTCGGGCAACGTCAAGGTGCGCCAGGCCGAGATGACGCTGACCGCGCAGCGGATGACCGTCGCCTATACGGGGCAGGTCATCGACGGCAATCCGCAGGTGTCGCGGCTCGACGCCAGCGGCGGGGTGACCGTGGTGCGCCCCGATCAGACCGCACGCAGCCAGTTCGGCGTCTACGACCTCAACCGGCGGGTCATCACCATGCTCGGTTCGGTGCGGCTGACGCAGGCCAACAACACGATCAACGGCGGGCGGCTGACGATCAATCTCGACACCGGCCGCGCGGTGATCGACGGCTCGTCGGTCGCGGGCGGTGCCGCGCCGGGCGGCAGCGGCGTCACGCAGGCGCCCAATGGACGGGTCACCGGCACGTTTTCGGTGCCCAAACGCAACTGACCCGCCGCATCCGGGAGCGGGGGGTTCACCTTCGCGCCCGCTTCATGCATGAATCTTGCCAGACGTGGCGGCGTTGACGAAGCGGTAACCCTGTTCTGAGAGAGCGACGAACGATGGACGGCATGACCACAGCGCTGGATCACGATCGCCTGGGCCGGGTCGCGCCGATCCACGAGGCGGAGCTGGGCAGCGGCCTGCAGGTCGTCTCCATCGCCAAGAGCTACGACAAGCGGGTCGTGCTGACCGACGTGTCGGTGACGGTCGGGCGCGGCGAGGTGATCGGGCTGCTCGGGCCGAACGGCGCGGGCAAGACCACCTGCTTCTATTCGGTGATGGGATTGGTGAAGCCCGATTCGGGGCGAATCATGCTCGACGGCGACGACATCACCGGGCTGCCGATGTACCGCCGCGCGATCCTGGGGCTCGGCTATCTGCCGCAGGAGACCTCGATCTTCCGCGGACTGACGATCGAGAAGAATATCCTGACCGTGCTGGAGCTGGCCGAGCCCGACGCCGCCGCCCGCGCCGACAAGCTGGAGCAGTTGCTCGGCGAGTTCGGTCTGACGCGGCTTCGCGACGCGCCGGCGATGGCGCTGTCGGGCGGCGAGCGACGCCGTGCCGAGATCGCGCGCGCATTGGCGGCCGATCCGTCGATCATGCTGCTCGACGAGCCGTTCGCGGGCATCGACCCGATCTCGATCGCCGACATCCGCGACCTCGTCTGCCAGTTGAAGGAGCGCGGGATCGGGGTGCTGATCACCGATCACAACGTGCGCGAGACGCTCGACATCGTCGACCGCGCCTACATCATCTACGACGGCAAGGTGCTGTTCACCGGCAGCCCGGAGGAACTGGTGCGCGACGAGAACGTCCGCCGCCTGTACCTGGGCGAGGATTTCGCGCTGTAGGTCATGGAAGCTCTGGCTTCCATGACCGTCATCCCGGCGCCGGCCGGAATCTCGCGCCGCAGGGACGTGCGGGCGGACGGAAACCCCGGCCTGCGCCCGGGCGACCGCCGTTGACATGAGCCTCGCCCCGCGCCTCGACCTGCGGCAATCGCAATCGCTGGTGATGACTCCGCAACTCCAGCAGGCGATCAAGCTGCTGGCGCTGAGCAACCTCGAGATTGAAGGCGTCATCGCCGAGGAGCTGGAGCGCAACCCGCTGCTGGAAAGCGCACCCGGCGGCGACGACGCGCCCGAACCCGCCACCGTCGAGACGCCCGTGCGCGACGAACCCGCCGGCGCGGACGAACTGGTCGTCGCGGGCGAGGCGGCGGGCGAAGCGCTCGACGTCGACATCGCCGCCGAACGCTTCGACGATTCGCCGTCGGACCACAGCGGGCTGTCGTCGAGCGCGGCACCCGCGACCGGCTCCGGCGAGGCGCCCGATCTCGACAGCTTCGCCGACACCAGCGAGAGCCTGGCCGACGTGCTGCTGGCACAGGCCGGCGCGATCTTCGACGAGCACGACCTGTTCATCGCCCGCGCGTTGATCGACCAGATCGACGAGGCCGGCTATCTGCGCGCCGCAGTCGAGGAAGTCGCGCAGCGGCTCGGCGTCCCTCCGCCGCGCGTGGCGGCAATATTGGCGACGATCCAGACCTTCGAGCCGAGCGGGGTCGGCGCGCGCGACCTGGCCGAATGCCTGGCGATCCAGGCGCGAGAGGTCGACCGCTACGATCCGTGCATGGCGCGGCTGCTCGACCATCTCGACCTGCTCGCGCGCGGCGACCTGACGCGACTGAAGCGGCTGTGCCAGGTCGACGACGAGGACATGGCCGACATGATCCGCGAGGTGCGCGGCTACGACCCCAAACCCGGCTGCCGCTATGGCGGCGAGCCGCCCGCGCCGGTCATTCCCGACCTGTCCGTGACGCGCACGAAGAGCGGCTGGGCGATCGAGCTGAATGCCGCGACGCTGCCGCGCGTCCTGGTCAACACCGGCTATCACGCCGAGCTGTCGCACGGTGCGCGCGACAAGGCGGGCAAGACGTGGCTGGCCGAGAAGCTCGCCAGCGCGAACTGGCTGGTCAAGGCGCTCGACCAGCGTCAGCGCACGATCATCCGCGTTGCCACCGAGATCGTCCGCCAGCAGGAGGCGTTCTTCCTGAAGGGCGTCGCACATCTGCGCCCGCTGACGCTCAGGCAGGTGGCCGATGCGATCGACCTGCACGAATCGACCGTCAGCCGCGTGACGAGCAACAAGTACCTGACCTGCGCGCGCGGAGTGTTCGAGCTGAAATATTTCTTCACCTCGGCGATCGCGGCTGCGGACGGCGGCGACGCGGTGTCGGCGGAGGCGGTGAAGAGCGCGATCCGCGCGCTGATCGCGGGCGAAGGCGACACGATCCTGTCCGACGATACATTGGTCGAGCAATTGAACGCGAAGGGCTTCGACATCGCGCGCCGCACCGTCGCGAAATATCGCGAGTCGATGGGGATCGGCAGTTCGGTGCAGCGCCGCCGCGCCCGCGCGCTGCAACGCGCCTGAGGTCAGCCGGCCGGCATCGAACGCGCGGCGGGCTGACCGTCGGCCAGCGCCTTCTCCTCGCCCTCGTGCCGGGCCACGGGCAAGCGCCCGCGCCGCCAGCCGCCGTGGCGGTAGAATGCGATCATCAGCAGCATCGAGCCGAGCGAGCCGGCGGGAAAGCTCCACCAGATCGCATCGGCACCCCATGACGGCGCCAGCCCGGCGGCCATGCCGAGCCGCAGCGGGAACATCGCCACCGCCAGGATCGCCAGCGGGCCGATTACCGCCCCATTGGCGCGCACCGTCGCGGACAGGACCATCGACACGCCGAAGAGCACAAAGCTCCACGCCGCGATCAGGTTGATCCGCACCGCGATCGCCACCGCCGCGCTGTCCTGTCCCAGGAACAGCCACAGGATGTGGCGGTCGAGCAGCGTCACGGCGACGACGAGCCCGCCGGTGAGCGCCAGATTGGTGAGGATGCCGGCGCGGGTGATCCGCCCCACCCGCTCCCACGCGCCCGCGCCGATATTCTGCGCCGCCATCGCGCTGACCGCCGCGCCGACCGCCATCGCCGGCATCTGGATATAGGTCCACAGCTGGTTCGCGGCGCCGTACGCCGCGGTGGTGGCGGTGCCGTGGCGATTGACGAGCCCGATCATCGCGAGCGCCGAGGTGGAGACGACCAGCATCTGCAACCCCATCGGCACGCCCTTGACGACGATCGTGCGCAGCAGCGCGGCGTCGGGCAGGATGTAGCGCCACTCCGCCCCGCGCAGCCGGATCGGCAGGTCGCGCGCATAGACATATGCGAGCAGTGCCACGAGCGAGACGGTATTGGCGATCAGCGTCGCGGTCGCCGATCCTTCGATGCCCAGCGCCGGGATCGGCCCCCACCCGCGGATCAGCAGCGGGTTGAGCGCGACGTCGACCGCCGAACCCAGCGCCATGAACTTCAGCGGCGTGATCGAATCGCCGGTCCCGCGCAACGCCATCGTCAGCAGCACCGAGAGGAACCCCGGCACCATCGCTACGAAGATCACGCGCAGGTAACCGAGCGCCAGCGCGTAGACGTCGGCGGGCGTGGCGAGCAGACGCAGGATCGCGGGTGCGGCCAGCAGCCCCACGACCGCCGTCACCAGCGACAGCACGCCGAACAACCTCAGCGAGGTGCCGAGCACGCGGCGCACCGCCGCCACGTCGCCCCGCCCCATGTTCTGGCCGATCAGGATCGTCGCGGCCATGCCGAAGCCGAAGACGGCGGCGATCAGCAGGAACATGATGATGTTGGCGTTCGTCGTGGCGGCCAGTGCGCCCTCGCCCAGGAACTGCCCGATCCAGATCGCATTGATCGAACCGTTCAGCGATTGCAGCACGCTCGACCCGAGCGTCGGCAGTGCGAAGAGCAACAGGGTGCGGCCGATCGGGCCGGTCGTCAGATCTCGTTGCGGTGCGCGCGCCATCGCGACGTTACGTAGCGCGCCGTGACGCGGTGCGACAGATCAACGTTGGTCACGCACCGTGTCGCGTTCGTCGCGGACGCGGTCACGCTCGCGCAGGTCGGCGCCGGCGTCCTCCATCGCCGCGCCGGTCCGGTCACGCGCGGTATCGGCGTGGCGACGCACCTCGGCCTCCAGCCGGTCCGAGGCCTCCGAGATGCGGTCGGCGGCGCGGTCGATCTGCTGCGCGGCGAGCCCGTCGACGCGGTTGGTGACGTGATCGGCGATCCGGTCGCTGAGCGAATCGACACTCTGCGCGACATTGTCCGACGCGCGTTCGATGTCGGAGGCGACCGCATCGCCGGTACGCTCGGCATGATCCTGCGCGCGTTCCGAACAGGCGGCCAGCGCCAGCGCGGCGAGGGGCACGATCAGGGCAAGCGGCTTCATCACACTCTACTCCGTCCAGCAACGCCTGCGACAATCCGCCACCCGCGGGCTTTGTTGCATCACCCGCCGCGCAGCGCGCAGCCGATCCGGGCGAAGAACGCGCGGCTGCCCGCGCTGGTATCGACGTCCCATTCCGGATGCCATTGCACCGCCAGCACGTCGGCCCCGTACGGGCGTGCGGCGATCGCCTCGATGACGTCGTCGTCGCTCGACCACGCCTCGACGGTCAGCCCGTCGCCGAGCCGCTCGATCGCCTGTTCGTGGACCGAATGGACCGAGAGGCGGTCGGTCCCGGTCAGGTCCGCCAGCACGCCGCCCTCGGCCAGCCGCACGTCGTGGCGATGGTCGAACAATGCGGTGTAGTCGCGATGGTCCCAGCCGCCGTTGAGGTGGCGGCCCGAGCAGCATTCGCTCGACAAAGTGCCGCCGAACAGCACGTTGATCTCCTGCATCCCGCGGCAGATCCCGAACACCGGGCGGCGCGCGCGGATCATCGCGTCGGCGAGCGTCAGCGCCACCTCGTCGCGGTCGGGATCGAGCACCCCGCCGCCGGAGTCGCTTGCGGCGCCGTAGCGGGTCGGCGCGACGTTCGAGCGCGAGCCGGTCAGCAGCAGCCCGTCGAGCTGTGCGGCGAGCGCGCGCGCGTCGGTGACCGCGGCGATCGCGGGGACCAGCAGCACGCAGGCGTCGGACAGCGTCGCCAGCGGCGCGACGAAGCGCGTCGCGACCACCTGCACCGGACGCTGCACCACCTCGTTGCAGCACAGCACGCCGATGATCGGCTTGCGCGCGTCAGGCATCGCGGCTCCGCCAGTCGACGGCGGGCCCCTCACCCGTATCCTCGATCACTCGCGCCTCGGGCTGCACCACCACCCGGCCCGGCGGCACGTCGTCGAGCAGCCAGACGTTGCCGCCGATCATCGCGCCCTGCCCGATCGTCACCCGGCCCAGGATCGTCGCGCCGGCATAGATCACCACATCGTCCTCCACGATCGGATGGCGGGCATAACGCGTGTGGGGGCGATCGGGATCATCGGCGCGCGGGGTGCGCGCGCCGAGCGTGACGTGCTGGTAGAGACGGACGCGCGCGCCGATGATCGCGGTCTCACCGATCACGACCCCGGTGCCGTGGTCGATGAAGAACGACGGGCCGATCGTCGCGCCGGGGTGGATGTCGATGCCGGTCCGCTCGTTGGCGAGCTCGGAGATCAGCCGCGCGACGATCGGCGCGCCGAGTTCGTAGAGCGGGTGCGCGAGCCGGTGGTGAAGGCTGGCGATCGCGCCGGGATAGCAGACGAGGATCTCGTCGGTGCTGCGCGCGGCGGGGTCGCCCAGGAACGCCGCCTCGACATCGCTGTCGATCAGCCGGCGGACCTCGCCCAGCCCGGCGACGAACAGCCGCGCGATCGTGGCAGGTTGATCGCGGTCGAAGGTGCCGCTGCTCGCCTCGGCCTGCCAATAGCCGAGTTCCGCCGCGACCGCGCGCTCCAGCTCGGTGGCGGCGGCGAGCAGCTTGGCGGCGACGAACCCGTCCTCTTCGCCCGGCGCACCGCGGAACTGGCCGAGCCGGCGTGGATAGAGCGCCGCGGACAGCAGCTCGACCACGCGCTCCATCGCGCCGCGCGTCGGGAAGCTGGTCGGATCGCGCCCCTCGTCGTGCCGCGCGCGCCAATCGTCGCGCGCCGCGCGCAACGCCGCCACCGCCGTCGACAATCCACCGCCCTGATCCATGCGCCGTCCTTTCGCGGCGCATCATATCCGATCAGCGTGGTAGGTGTTGATAGAAGCGCGCTACGTGGGGGCAAGCTGGGTTAGGGTCCGTACGTGCGGGTGCGGCGGGCCGCCACAGGTCTCCCCCACCCCGCACGCGACCGTCATTTCCGCGCAGGCGGGAATCCAGACGCGCAGGTTCTCGTGAGAGTCGGCATGTCAGAGGTTCTGGATCCCCGCCTGCACGGGGATGACGAAAGGGCGGCGGTTGGCGGCGGAGCCGCACGGAATTATGGCCGGCGGCTCGCGCGCAAGGGTTGCGCGGCGCCCTACAGACCCGGCTCGTCGAACGGGCCGATCACGGTCCCGACGAAGCCGGTCGCGCGCGTGGTGCTGAGGAAACGGACGTCGACGCCGGTGCGCAGCGTCTTCGCCGCCGCCCCGCCCACGGCATAGTCGAACGCCATCGTACCGCCGTCGGCGCGCAGCGTGAGCGTCACCGGCTGCGCGGGGTCGATCGGCGCACTCGCCACCAGCGTGTCGGTATCGGCACCGTCGCGCGTCCATAGCGCCACCACCGGCTTGCCCGCATGGCGCGTGACCCCGAACAGCAGCAGCGAACGATCGTTCTGCACCGCCGCCAGCCCGGCGCGCGCACCGTCGCGCCCCGGCATGTAGCGCATCACCGTCGAGACGGTGGCGACGTGGTGCTGCTGCCGCCGCCCGACGAACGACGGCACGCCGTTCAGGTCGCCGAAACGTGCCCCCGGTTGCAGCGCCAGCGCGCCGTTCGCGACGCGGTAGAAGGGCTGCTTCGGTGTGCGGATGCCGATCCATGGCATCGCCAGCCGGTCGCCCCCGAAATCGTCGACATAGCCGAAATCGCCGCTGGTCGGCAGCGTGGGGACAGGCCCGGCGGGCAGCTTCGGGCGCGGGGCGACGTACGGGATCGGCTTGCCGCGCGGCAGGATATGCGGCCAGCCGTCCTTCCAGGTCACCGGCAGGAGGAAAGTCTCGCGTCCGATGTTGTAGAGTCCGTCGGCATAGGGGCGCGTCGCCAGGAAGGTCGCCCACCAGTCGCCGTTCTGCGTCTGCACCAGCTTCGCGTGCCCCGCGGAGGTGACCGGATGTGCGCGGTCGGCGGGCAGGTCGCGCTGCGTCAGGATCGGGTTGCCGGTGTAGGAGACGAACGGGCCGCGTAGCGCCTTCGACCGGAACACGACCTGCGAGTGGTTGTCGCCCGTCCCGCCCTCCGCAGCGGTCAGATAATACCAGCCGTCCTTCTTGAGCAGATGCGGCCCTTCGATCCACACCGGCCTGGTGGCGAGATCGACGCCGCCGTTGATCAGCTGCGTGCTCTCGCCGACCATCTTGCCGGCGCGCCAGTCATATTCCTGCACCCAGATCGCGCGGTGCCCGTCGTAGCGCGGCGGCTCGTCGGGGGCGCGGTTGTTGACGATGTACGCGCGGTCACCCTCCCAATGGATCGACGGGTCGATGCCCTCGAACGGCAGCCAGATCGGCTGCGACCACGGGCCTGCCGGATCCCTGGCGGTGATGACGAAATTGCCGCCGCACTCGACGCAGGTGTTGACGATGTAGAAGGTGCCGGCGTGATAGGAGATGTCGGGCGCGAACACCGCCTGCGACACGCGCCGCCCGGTGAAGTCGAGCTGCCCCGGCCGGTCAATCGCATTGCCGATCTGCACCCAGTTCACGAGGTCCTTCGACCGGAACACCGGCAGGCCGGGGAAGTGCGCGAAGGACGAGTTGACGAGGTAATAGTCGTCGCCGACGCGCGTGACCGAGGGATCGGGATAATAGCCCGACAGGATCGGGTTGCGATATTCGGTACGCGTGGGCGTGACGCGTTCCTGCGCGCGGCCATCGTAGCTGAAGCGCTCGAACGTCGCGACCTGACCGGTCGCGGCGGTGCCGAGCATCGCGGCCAGCGCCGCTGCGCCACCGAGGCGGGTGATGCGCATGTATCCTCTCCCTTTTCCCGTCGCGGGCTGGAAGCCTACCGTAGACGGTAGCGCTATCAGGGCAAGAGGCTTCGCGGGCGGGGCAGCCGGTGCCGCCCCGCCCGCAACGTTGGTCAGAACTTCGCGCGGACGCCGAAATTGTAGCGGGCGCCGGTCTCCTGCTGGAGCAGGTAGCGGTCCTTGATCGCCGACCATTCGTCGATGAACTGGTTCGTCACGTTCACGCCCTGCACATAGACCTGGAAGTTGGGCGTGAAATCGTAGGACACGTTGAAGTCGAGCTGACCGTAGGACGAGCGGTTGCGCGGCCGCGACTGGCTGTCGCGGCAGTTGCGCAGATAGTCCGATCGCCAGTTGTACGAGACGCGCGCCGAGAGGCCGTATTTCTCGTAGAACACGCTGCCGTTCGCCGAGTGCGGCGACAGGCCATTATAGCCGCACTGGAAATCGGCCAGCGTCTGGTCGCGCTGCGCGTTGCTGGCGACATAGGTGTAATTGCCCGTCACGCCGAACCCGCCGATGAACCCGCTGAGCGCGTCGAACGAATATTGCCCGCCGACCTCGACGCCCTTGATCGTGCCGCTCTGCCCGTTGCGCGTGCGGGTGTCCTGATAGATGCGGCCGAAGCGCTCCACCGGCAGCGTTTGGAGCTCCAGGAAGTCCGACAGGTCCTTCCAGAACCCGCCGACGCTGATGTAGCTGACGCGCGACAGATACCATTCCAGCGACACGTCGTAGTTGGTCGAGCGGAACGGCAGCAGATTGGGGTTGCCGCCCGACGACAGCGGCACCGCGATGCGGCCGCCGTAATCGTTGTTGACGCCCAGATCGGTCAGCGTCGGGCGCGTGATCGTCTGCGAGAAGGCGCCGCGCGCGATCAGCTTTTCGGTGACGTTGTACTTCGCATTTACCGAGGGCAGCGCGTTGACGTAGCTGCTGCGCACCGCGATCGCGGTGGCGGGGCCATAGGTATATTGCAGCGTGTCGTCGCCCGGCGTGTTGGCGATGCCCGTCACCGGCGTGTCGAAGCCGGAGGAGAGCACCTGCGTGCGGATCACGCGCACGCCGGCGTTGCCGGTCCAGCGCTCACCCCCGAATTGCATGCTGATGTAGCCGGCGGTCAGGCGTTCCTGCACGTTGACGGTGCCGCGCAATTGCTCGCGCACCCCGAACGGCCCGCCGGGCAGCGCCTGCACCTGCGCCGCGAACGCCGCCTGCTGCGCGGGCGTGCGCCCGTTCGACGGGATGTTCAGCGTCGCGGGGTTGTTCAGATAGGCGAGGAACGCCTCCGGATCGACCTGGAACATCGATGGCGGGATGTTCTGCCCGCCGCCGAGCAGGTCTCCCCACTCGTACGGCTGGAGCAGCCCCGCGGCGATCGGCACCTGATACCCGCAATAGGTGCAGTTCGAATCGCTGTTGTTGAACTGGCGGTTGATCTTCCGCCGCTCCGTATACGACCCGCCGAGCGTGACGGTGCGCAGGATCGAATTGTCGACCGTCCATTTGGTGTCGAGATGATATTCGGAGCCGCGGTCGCGCGTGCGGTTGGCGTCGATCCCCATGTAATGCAGCCGCATCAGATCGGCGTTGTTGATGACGTTGTTGTCGTAGGAGATCGACGGGATGCCCTTCCCGCCGTCCAGCGTGAACTGATAGCTGTAGGGCAGCAGCGCACCGTAGACGAGATAGGCGTTGGGCGAGGTGCGGTTGGCGCCGGTGGTCGACGCGTCGAAGCGCAGCTCGACATTGTCGGTCGGGTTCCACTTGATGTTGCCGCCGATCTGGTAGCTGTCCGACTTGCGGTTCGTCGTGTTGTAGACGTGGTCGACCTTGGCGTTGACGCCGTTGTTGGTGAGGGTGGGGTTCGCCGCCAGGAAGCCGGGATTGGCGGCGATGAAGTCGCGGCCGAGCATCGTCAGGCTGGTGGCGGTGTTGGTGTCGTCGAAGGTCGGCTGGAAATACGGCGCGGCCATGAAGTTATCGAGCCGCCGCGTCACGCCCGAGATGTTGAAGCGCGAGTAGATGCCGTCGACGGTGATCTCCAGCGTGTCGGTGGGCCTGAACTGCACCGCGCCGGACACGTTGATCCGCTCGCGCTCCTCCTGCGCGCGCTGGTAGTAGACGCTCTGCGGCAGGTTGGCGTTGCCGGTCACCGGGTAGCGCGAATCGCGGCCGGTGATCAGGGTCGGGACGCCGCCGATGGTCTGGACGATGTCGGGGCGGCCGTTGATCCACCCGTCGATCGCGATCTGGTCGGTCTGGCTCTGGCGCTTGGTATAGGACCCGGCGAGCAGCACGCCGAAGGTCTTGTCGGGGTTGGCATAGGACACGGTGGCGGCGAGATCCGGAGTGACCTTCTCGCGCGACCGGTCGTAGATGCCGCCGATCTGCGCCGCGGCGTGGAAGCCGCCGCGCCCTTCCAGCGGGCGGGCGGTGATGATGTTGACCGTCGCGCCGATCCCGCCTTCCTGCAACTCGGGCACCGGCGACTTGAACACGTCGGTGCGCTGGATCATGTTCGACGACAGCACGTCGAACGAGAATTCGCGTCCCGCATTGTCGGTCGCCATCACGCGGCCGTTGACCAGCACGGTGTTGAATTCCGGCCCCAGGCCGCGGACCGTGATGAACTGCCCCTCGCCGCCCGAGCGGTCGATCGCGACGCCGGTGATCCGTTGCAGTGATTCGGCGATGTTGGCGTCGGGGAACTTGCCCACGTCGACCGCGGTGATCGAATCGACGATCTGGTTGGCGTCGCGCTTCACCTGTGCGGAGGAACTGAGGCTGGCACGGATGCCGGTGACGACGATGTCGGTCCCCGGCCCGGGCTCACCGGTGACCGCCTCGGGCGTCTGCGGCGCCGCGGCGGGCGCAGCGCTCGGCGAAGCCGCGGTGGTGGTGGTGTCGGCGGCGGGCGCCTGATCGGTGGGGGGCGTCTGTGCATAAGGCGTCGATCCCGCCGCCTGTGCCAGCGCCATCGTCGGCAGCGAGCATCCGGCGCCCAGCGTCGCCAGAATCAACCACGACCTCATGTTCCTCTCCCTATTTCTTTATCGAACGCGCGCGGAGAGACCGGTGTTCGTTTCGGACGACGTCGTTGCGCCGCTCTCCCTGCGATCACCAGCGAAGCGCGTTTTATCCGATTAATCAACCACTTTGCGGCGGACGGGCGATGGATCGCCTTGGTCGGCGGACGATACGCGCCACAGCAACATCCGGACGCATCCGCGCAACGCAAGCGCGCGTCACCGGATCAGGAACGGCCCAACGATGTCGAAGGGGGGGGGAAGCTGGATGCCCGACAAGGATCATAACACATTGTCCGCTGCCATTCGCATACGTCCTCATCTGCTCTGTTTTTGCTGATAGAAGGCGTGTGCGCGTTCCGCATATGTCCGTTGACCTCCGCCTATTTCCGCAAGATAGTGTGGGAACAGGTGGAGGTACGTTGTGGGTCGTCTGACCGCCCTTTCTGTTAAGAACGCCAAACCCGGTCGGCACGGCGACGGGGAAGGATTGTACCTTCTGGTCAAGCCGTCAGGGGCCAAATCCTGGTTGTTGCGGATACAGGCGGATGGCAAGCGGCGCGACATCGGGCTGGGTAGCGTGGTCACGGCTCCGAAGTCGGAACGGGTCGTCTCTGAGGAGATAGAGGTTTCGCTACTTAGAAAGCGGGACCTCACCTTGATCGAGGCACGAGAAAAGGCGGGGCTGTTGAGACGCGCCGCCAAGGCCGGTCTTGATCCAGTCCTCGAGCGCGACAAAGAACGGCGGGTCACGCCCACCTTCAAGGAAGCCACCAAAGCGGCTCACCTTGCCCTTAAAAGCGGCTGGGCGGATAAAAACGCGGCTGCGTTTCTGTCCTCGTTGGAGGAACACGCATGGCCGAAGCTAGGCGCCATGAAGGTCGACGTGGTCGAGGCCCACCACATTCGCGACGCTATTGAGCCGATCTGGCTGAAGCTGCCCGTGATGGCTCGCAAGGTACGGCAGCGGATCAGCACCGTCCTGAACTTCGCTAAGTCAAAAGGCTGGCGGGCATCTGAGGCGCCCGGCAAGGCCGTTACGATCGGCCTGCCCAAACAGCCCACCGGGGGCAATTTCAAGGCGATGCCGTATAGCGATGTGCCGGCTTTCGTCTCCGCCTTGGAGGACAAGCCAGTCACTGCCGGCCGATCAGCACTGCTGTTTCAAATCTTGACCGCCGCTCGCCCAGGGGAGGTGCGTGCAGCCGCTTGGGGCCAGATCGACTTCGACAAAGGCGAGTGGTGCCGCCCCGCTGACATCATGAAGAGTGGGGTTTCTCATACGGTGACCCTCAACGCCGCAGCTATGGCCTTGCTGAAGCGGGTTGGCGGCGATGCCGAACACAAACCCCACCAGCTGATTTTCTCTGGGAAAGCTGGCGGCAAGCTCTCCGACATGACGCTGAACAAGGTTTTACGTGACGCTAAGATGGCGTTCGATGCACATGGGTTTCGCAGCTCGTTTCGAGATTGGGCCGCTGAGAAAATGCCCAGCGTGCCTGATCCGGTCGCCGAGGCGGCGCTGGCTCATGCGGTGCCTGACAAGGTCGTGAGAGCGTACAAGCGCACGACTTTCTTGGAGATGCGGCGCGCTTTGCTGACCGCTTGGGGCAATTTCTGCCTCTCGCAGCCCCAGAGCGCCTGACGATGGAGGGCAAGAAGACATTAGCCGACGTCCTCGCGGAAATAGCAAATGATCGGCAGCAATTTCTTGCGGTCGAGGACGAGGAACGGCGTCACATTATGGCCGCCGATGCCCTAACCAAAGCAATGTTTTTCGTCTATAAGCTGCTGGGCAATGACATGTTGAGTGCCGCCATTGGCACTGTCGATGAGGACGATCCAGTCTCCGTCCTCAAGGTCGCGTCGGCTCGGCTGCTTATCTACGCCAGCCTCTTCAAAGACCTGCCGGAGGACAAAGCCTCTCCTATCCGAATTATCGAAGAGGCGATGGCTATTGCGAACGGCGATACTCCGGTCACTTTCGCGAAGCTCGAAATGGTGCCAACGACGAAGCATCGCGAACACCGGTTGAAACTAAGGGCAATATCCTGGGACGCGTATCTGAGAGGTCGCGGCATGTCATCGGTCGATCGTGCGTGGACCATAGGAAAGGCATTCAATGCTGACTGGAGCACGATAAACACCAGTTGGAGGCGCGATATTCGTCCTCTTGGAGAGCACCGCATAGAATTTTCGATCGCCATCGCGGAGCGCGCCGGTCGGAACGGTGTCGCGAATTGGGAAACCGTGGAGATCGCCTACGCTCGCATCCGCGATCCGGCCTCAACTGAGGGGTTGGAGGATTGGGAATTGGCCTTGAAGCTAGACGCTCAGCAACTGCAGGATGCCCGACGAATAAGGGGCCGTAAGCGTCGGTAGTCATTGTCGCGCTGCTTTGACAAAGTCAGAGATGCGCAAACGTGATGGCATTTTCCAGCGATAACGCTGCTTATTGCCTCTGTTGCCGCCAGCTTCCGCTGGCATCCTTACGGAGGCAACAGACATGGACGAACCATTTTACTCGGTGCAGCAGGTCCGTAAGCGTGGCCTGAGGGCCGCCTTGCCCGTTTGGCCGTAGCCGGGATGCTTATCGTCTTTGACGAGGGCGCGGGCGGTGCGGGAAGTTTTCGGT